>NZ_JAUBOZ010000019.1:0-84816 GCF_036700475.1 Microcoleus sp. T2B6
CCTTCTGCCTCCTGCCTTCTGCCTCCTGCCTCAAAACTCCTATTTCTAGCGGAGGGCTGCAAAGGTGAGATGCTCCCTATTTTTTTTACCCCACCCCAACCCTCCCCGAACCCGCTCGATCGGGAGTAATAAATTCACAAATGATGTAGGATTGCTATAGAGGTAGAAGATTAGGGCGGGTTAGATAACCCTAATTAATTTATGAGTAAATACGAAAAGTCCTGAAATCGTTTCGGCTGGCATGGGAATAATAATTTTTCCTGTCCAGTACCCGCGTCCGCGATCGTTTTTTGGATCCCACCTAGTTTTTGAGGGTAAGTTCACTTGATTAATACTCCGAACAGTTTTTCTCTGGCCCAATGGCTGATTCTCGCTTGACTTTGCTCGACTGTGGATAATTAAATCAATGTCGGCTCCACGCCGGGATTGCATTTAATTCGACTTTTTTCTGCTCCTTGCCCCGCGTAAGCTTATAGTATCGTTACCCAAACTTTCCTGAGTATTGACTCGATCAGATGATATTATTATTTTTGAGCCGGCTGCCGACATTCAGAAGATTGGTTTGTACACAACCCTTAAAAGTTATGAAAATTAATATAATTAGCCGAGTTGGAAAGATTTTGGAGAGCCGAGATGATCCCTCGGCTTCTCAATAAAACCTGTTAGAGATTTCGATCGCGTACTTGTCCCCTAACCGTATACCTACGTATATATATTATTAATTAAAAAGATATACTGTAGAAAGTTGCCTACAAAGCGCCAGAAAATATGCACCCCCACCTCCAGCGCCAACTCGAACAGCTTGGTTTAGTCGGCGAGTCTCCCCCTCCCACTGCTGAGCAGTGGCAGCTTTTATTAGAGCAGGTAAGTTGTAGCTATGACGGAACTCTGAGTCAGCAAGAACTTCAGCAGCAGGATTGCTTGAACTCAGAGACTGTGCCGTTAAAGGATTTAACTGACTCGCCCCAGTCCCCTCAAGACTCTCCAACAGCTTCAGAATTCGATCGACTGCGGGCGAGTGTCAACAGTTTGGGGGCGGGATTGTGTATCCTTGACGCGAAGGGCTGTGTAATCTCGGTGAATCCAGAGGCCGAACGCTTGCTGGGGTGGCGAGAGTCGGAACTTGCAGGCGTTTCTCTGCTAGAGCGCATCGGGAAGCAAAAGGAAGGCCACAAATCCCAAGTTTTGACGGAGCCGAAACAGTCGCCCAGCAAGAGTGAAGATAGGCCGATCGCACCTACACTAGATTTACAACAGGCGATCGCTTCCCGTCAACCTTGCAACAACTGGGACGACGAGTTTTTGTGTCGCGACGGCAAGATTTTACCAGTTTCCTATTTTTTCCATCCCGCATTTGAGGGCAGCGAAATATCAGTCTTGGTGTTTTTTGACCTTTTTGACATTAGAGAACACAAGCAATCGCTCTCGATACTGCAAGCAGTTCTAAAATCTACAGATGCAGGAATTCTGGCCGTTGACATCAACGGCAATGTATGCAATTATAATCAGAAATTTCTAGAGCTGTGGGGTTTGTCCGCCAGCCAAGGAAAGTTGAGCCGATCGACCTTCGGCCCAGTCAAAAACACGATCGAAACAGGATTCCCATTCGACAGGGAACAATTAAAAGACCCGCAAGGATTTCTCCAAAACGTGCTCAAAGTGTCGGCAGATTCAGATACTCAAATCAGCGAATTATTAGAATTTAAAGACGGAAAAATTATTGAATTAAATTCGTTGCCATCAAAAGTAGGAGCGAAAACAGTCGGTAGAGTCTGGATCTTTCGAGACGTTACCGAACTCAAAAAAGTAGAACAATCTTTGCAGTATCGAATAGAATTCGCTCAGTTGATTGCCCGTTTGTCAACCGATTTCATCAGCCAGCCCTTATCAGAAATAGACAAAGGCATCGATCGAACCCTGGAAGCGATCGCCACATTGAGCGGGTTTAACCGCAGTTACATCTACCTGTTATCATTCGACAAAACCCGCGCCGACAAAACCTACGAGTGGTGCGGCGAAGGCATTCCGGCAGTCAAAAACAGCACCGACAAACCAATAGACACCGCACAAATCCCTTGGATTGCAGAAAAGCTCGATCGCGCCGAATGCCTTTATATTCCAGAAATCGGCGAACTCCCGCCCTCAGCAATCGCCGAAATTGCCTATTTTCTCGGTCAAAATCCAGCCCAATTCCAGACAGAATCCCCATCCCAAACAGTCAATCAAACAGCAACCGCCTCAATACCTTCGATTGGGACTTCCCTCAATAATTTAGAATCCCAAAAACCGCTAAAAAATAGCCACTCACTGATAATTATCCCCCTAATTTCGAGGAAAAACCTAGTAGGAATTCTCGGATTCGATGGCTTAAAGCAAACAGCAGGTCGAGCAACCGAAATATCCACACAGCTAAACATGGTAGGAGAAATGCTCGCCAATGCCCTAGAGCGCAAGCGAGCAGAAGCAGCCTTGAGACAATCCGAAACAAAATACCGCAGCATCTTTGAAAACGCAGTCGAAGGCATATTCCAGACCACCCCAGACGGGCGCTACCTCAGTGGCAATAGCGCACTAGCCCGAATTTACGGCTACGAATCCTGTACCCAAATGCTCGCCGAACTCACCGAGATCAACCGCCAACTTTACGTAGACCCCAATCGGCGCGCCGAGTTTATGGCCCTATTGGGCGCGCGCCGCCAAGTGTCAAAATTTGAATCCCAAATATACCGCCGAGACGGTAGCACGATCTGGATTTCTGAAAACGCGCGCAGCATCTGCGACGAAAACGGCAGGATTTTGTACTACGAAGGCACAGTCCAAGACATCACCGATCGCAAACAGGCAGAATCCGCCTTGCAGTCGGCCCTAGAAGCAGCAGAATCAGCCAACAGGGCAAAAAGCACATTTCTCGCCAACATGAGCCACGAACTTCGCACACCCCTCAATGCCATCATCGGCTACAGCGAAATGCTCCAAGAAGAAGCCGAAGAATTGGGCGATGAAGCTTTCGTCCCTGACCTCGAAAAAATCTGCAGCGCCGGCAAACACCTGCTGTCGATGATCGACGACATCCTAGATATCTCTAAAATTGAAGCAGGTCGAATGGATCTCTACTTAGAAACCTTCGACATCCATACCTTAATTGAAAGTGCAGTTGCCACGGCCAGGCCGCTGGTCGAGAAAAACGGTAATACCCTAGAAGTGTACTGTCCAGACAACCTCGACACCATGCACGCGGACATGACCAAAGTGCGGCAAGTGCTGCTTAACTTGCTCAGCAACGCTGCCAAGTTCACACAAAACGGGAGAATTTCGATCGGAGTGGAAAGAATTAAAAATGAACAATTAAAAATGAAAAATCAAGAGGAATCTTCCCAAATTTTAATTTCCAACTCCGAATTTTTAAGTTTCCGCGTCGCCGACACCGGCATCGGCATGACACAAGAGCAATTGGAGCGAGTTTTCCAACCTTTCACCCAAGCTGATGCCTCGACTACCCGCGAGTACGGTGGCACCGGTTTGGGACTAGCAATCAGCCAGCGCTTCTGTCAGATGATGGGCGGCAGCATTGAGGTCAGCAGCACCTCGGGCTCCGGCACTACTTTCACCGTGATCTTGCCCAGCGCCATCAAACAGCCGGAAATCCCCAACAACGTCCACGACAGCACTAGCCCTCCCGACGCCCCCGCTGTCGGCACGGTGCTGGTAGTGGACGACGACCCCATCTCGCGGGATTTAATCCAGCGCACCCTCAGTCGCCAAGGACTGCACGTAGAAGTCGCAGGCGGCGGCGAGCAAGCTCTCCGGCTCGCTAAGCAACTACGGCCAGACGCCATTACCCTGGATGTGATCATGCCAGGAATGGACGGCTGGGCGGTACTCTCAGCGCTGAAGGCAGATCCTGACCTTGCCGAAATTCCCGTAATCCTGCTATCCTTTGTGGGCAACAAAAGCCTCGGCTTTGCATTGGGTGCCTCGGACTACCTCACCAAACCAGTGGACGGCAAACGGCTGGCTGCCTTGTTGAACAAGTACCGACGCGACCAAGACGGCGTTGCAAGTAACAATTTGACCTGTGAAATTCTAATTGTGGAAGACGACGTTGCCACGCGCGAAATACTGCGATGCGTACTAGAAACACAAGGCTGGGCAGTAACGGAAGCTGACAGCGGACGCGCTGCTCTCGATCGGCTAAAAGTTGCTCGCCCGCACCTGATATTACTGGATTTGATGTTGCCAGAAATGGATGGTTTTGAGTTAATCGGGGAAATTCGCAAATCCCATTCGGGAGATCCTATACCGATTGTTGTGCTCACGGGGAAAAACTTGACACCGGCCGAAAGCCAGCAGCTAAACGGCTACGTCGAGCGGGTGCTACAAAAGGGAGTCTACAGTTGCGATACTTTGTTGCACGATGTTCGCTCTATAGTCAATGACAGGTTCGATCGCAGGTACGACTCGAAAGGCAAGGAGAACACCAATGGCTAAAATCCTGTTGGTCGAAGATAACGAAATGAACAGAGATATGCTTTCCCGGCGTCTGGCCCGGAAGGGACACGAGGTCTTTATTGCTGTTGACGGTGCTGAGGGGGTGTCGATGGCGCTCGCGAAAGTACCGGATTTGATTCTGATGGATATGAGTCTGCCAGTGCTCGACGGGTGGCAAGCAACGCAGCAAATTAAGGCGGCTTCTGAAACTAGCACGATTCCGGTGATTGCGCTGACGGCTCACGCAATGGCGGGCGATCGTGAAAAGTGTATTGCCGCCGGCTGCGACGACTACGACACCAAACCGGTCGAGTTTCCTCGACTTTTGGGTAAGATTGAACTGCTTCTAAAAAAGGCTATGACATGAAAGGTGACGAGGGCAGCGTGCTGGTTGTTGACGACAATGAGGTAAACCGCGATTTGCTGGCCCGCCGACTTCAGCGTCAAGGCCACGTGGTGACTGTTGCTGAAGATGGTCTCCAAGCTCTGGAAATGTTGCGAAGAGATCCTTTTGATTTAGTTCTCCTCGACATTATGATGCCGCAAATGAACGGCTATCAGGTGCTGGAAAATCTGAAGGCGGACGAGAAGTTGCGCCATATCCCGGTGATTATGATTTCGGCGGTGGACGATATCGACAGTATCGTCCGGTGTATAGAGTTGGGGGCGGAGGATTATCTTTCTAAACCGTTCAATCCGGTATTGCTCAAGGCTCGGATTAGCGCTTGTCTGGAAAAGAAGCGGCTGCGGGATAAGGAACAGGCCTATTTACATGAGTTGGCTCAGGAAAAGGAAAAGTCCGAGCGTTTGCTGTTAAATATTTTACCGAGGGCGATCGCACAGCGCCTCAAACACGGGGAAATTACGATCGCAGACAGTTTCGCTGAGGTAACAGTGATGTTTGCCGATTTGGTCGGTTTTACTAAGCTTTCGGCTCATTTATCGCCGGCCCAGTTGGTGGAGTTGCTCAACGAAATTTTTTCGGCTTTTGACGAGTTGGCCGAGCGCTACGGACTTGAGAAAATTAAGACGATCGGCGATGCTTATATGGTAGTTGGCGGTTTGCCGACGCCCAGCGACGACCACGCCGAGTCGATCGCCGAAATGGCGCTGGAAATTCAAGCAGCGATGACTAAGATACATACCAAGGGAGGTCAGCCGCTCAGCATTCGCATCGGCATCCACACAGGCCCGGTAGAAGCTGGGGTAATCGGTACTAAAAAATTTACTTACGATTTGTGGGGAGATACGGTAAATACAGCTTCCCGGATGGAATCTCAAGGCGTCCCCGGCAGCATTCAGGTGACAGTTGCTACCTACGAGCGCTTGCGGGGTAAGTACGTTTTTGAGGAGCGCGGCATCATTCCAGTGAAGGGGAAAGGCGATATGATGACTTATCTGCTTGTGGCCCGAAACGCTTAATTAATCATTGGGCATTGGGCATCGGGTATCGGTAACTAATATCCACAGTCAACAGTCAACAGTCAACAGTCAACAAATCATCAAATGAGCGTAAATTCTAATCTCTTAATGTACGCCCAATGGGCGGGAATTCTGACAGTAGCTTTGGCTATTTTAACAGTTATAGCATTTATCTTCAAATGGGGTTTTCGCTTCCGATTGGTAGGAGTGACAAGCTTTATGGGCGTGATTGCTGCGAGTATATTCGGTCTCGGTTTGGGACTGTTTTCCCGTACAGAAATTCCGGGTGCGGTGCGCTATTCTTTAGTTTACGATACTGGCGGCGCTCAAACAGTAGTTACTGTGCCACCTACGATCACGGAATCAGAATTAGAAGCAACGATGCAGCAAGCGGCTGCGGATTTGTACTCTCCAGGGCGCTCTGGGCGCGGTAGAGACTACATGACAATCCGGGTTCGTACAGTGGTACATCCTGAACCGGGGCTGTCGCAGCCGCTGTTTTTGGGCGAAGTGAGGCGATCGCTCGCGACTCGTTATGATGAGAAAATGGCGATCGAAATTTTCCCCGAAAAAGTTGCTATTCTGAAAAAATATCAAGCCTGATAAATCCTGTAGGGGCGGGTTTTACAAACAAAAATTGCCTCAAACCGACAATCTCAAAAACCCGCCCCCACCAACGACAAATCTACTATAAACAATATAAAATTATGACTCAAGAATCCGAAAAATTAATAACGAACCTCTACAATGCCTTTGACCCATTCTATCCTTTGCCCGCAAATGATCCGCAGTATGTTGACTGTCAGGAAGCGCGAGGAGATGGGAATATTATAGAAGATTTGGGCATAAAGATTCAGCGGCGATCGGAACGGATGACTTGTCAGTTATATACTGGACATCGCGGTGCGGGAAAATCAACAGAATTGCTGCGACTTCAACAATATTTACAAACAAAAGGCTGTTTTGTAGTCTATTTCGCCGCCGAAGAAGAAGATATCGATCCAGAAGATACTGAATATACCGATATTCTCCTCGCTTGTACCAAACATTTATTGAAAAAACTTAGCTCAAACTCTAAATCTCAAGCTTTATTAAATTGGGTAAAAAGTCGAGGAAATGAATTAAAAGATTTGGCCCAAATGGAAGTAAACCTTGATTCTATCAGTCTAGAATCTCAAATTACTTTGTTTACCAAACTCACGGCAAATATTAAAGCTGTACCAAGTTTGCGCCAAGAAATTCGCCGCAAAATAAACCCTCACACAACAACTTTAATTACTGCGCTAAATGAATACATTGCTGGCGCTAAACAAAATCTGCCTCAAGGCTATACTCAACTAGCAGTTATTGTGGATAATTTAGACAGAATCGTGATATTGAATGGCTCTGAAGGCAGCAACAATCATGATGACATTTTTATCAACCGCTGCGAACAACTTAAAGGATTAGATTGTCACGTTATCTATACTTTGCCAATTTCCATGATGTATTCCGATCGTGCCAATGAGTTAGCCTCCAATTACGATAACAATGAAATTTTGCCGATGATTATGGTGCGAACTCGTGATGGCAATATCTACGAACCAGGATTGAATAAAATGAAAGAGTTGATTTGTAAACGAGTCAGCCCTTTTTCTCCTAACTTGTCTCTGGAAACTGGACTGTTTGAAAACCTAGAAATACTCAATCAAATTTGCTTGATGAGTGGCGGTCATGTCCGAAATATGTTACAGTTAATGGAAGAAGCTATTCAGCGTACTGAAGAATTGCCGATTTCTCCAAAAGCCGTGCAAAGAGCTATTACAAAAGCACGAGATCCTTTTCGCAGAAATGTAAACGATGGAGAATGGAAAATTTTAGCTGAGGTTTCACGCTCAAAAGAAATCAAAAATGAGGATGAATGCCGCAAGTTATTGTTTAACCGCTGTATTTTGGAATACCGTTACTTTGATGAAGCAGGTGAAATCCAGTATTGGCATGACGTTCACCCGCTGATTAAAGGAATTAAGCAATTTCAAGATAGTCTTGCACAACTTCCAGAAATTGAGCCATGACTCCAGAAATAATTGATTGGGATGCCGATTTACCGCCAGCAACAGCAGAGGAAGAATATGAGTCTCTGCTACGCACTCTCAAACGGACGAATGGTTTCCGGTTGTTGTTTGTTGAGTGTGTGCCGGCGGAGGGGGAACGATTGATTACGCAAGTTCGAGAAGATTTATCCCAGAAAAAGATTCAGGTGTTACCGCTGGATAAGTCTGTTTATAATTTTTATAAGATAATTGAAGATTTGCCAAAGCGAGATGAAATTAATATTTTGTTTGTGACAGGCTTAGAATATTCACTTTATGAGTATGAACAAGAAAAAAGAGAACTGGGATGGAAAAGTGAGGAAATTTATTCCTATAGTTGGCGGGGTGTGCCACCTGTTTTGATCAATCTCAACCAGCAGCGGGAAAGATTTAGAGATAATTTTAATATTTGTTTTGTGTTTATCTTACCTCGTTTTGCAGTTAATTATTTGATTGAACGAGCACCGGATTTCTTTGATTGGCGATCGAGCTTATTTAAGTTGTCGATGGATAAAGAAAGCTTGCAAGCCGAATCAATGCAAGCTTGTTCGGAGAGACGGAAGCTAGAAGAATATCTAGCTTTGACTCCTGAAGCACGGAAACGCGAATTGGTCAGGCTTCAAGGTTTAATTGATGAGGATGGGCAAACACCTGAACAAAAAGCTGAATTGTTTGGTGAACAGGCTTTATTGTATCTCTCTGCTGAAGATTACGCAAAGGCGATTGCCTTTTACGACAAAGCCTTAGAATTCAAACCTGATAAACACGACGCCTGGTACAATCGGGGATCTGGACTGGATGATTTAGGCAGACTAGAAGAAGCGATCGCCTTCTACGACAAAGTCTTAGAATTCAAACCAAATTCACACGAAACCTGGTACCATCGTGGCTCTACACTGGTTAATTTAGGCAGGCTAGAAGAAGCGATCGCCTCCTATGACAAAGCCTTAGAAATCAAACCTGATAAACACGAAGCCTGGTACAATCGGGGCATTGCACTGGGTAACTTAGGAAGATTAGAAGAAGAGATCGCCTCCTATGACAAAGCCTTAGAAATTCAACCAGATGACCACGAAGCCTGGTACAATCGGGGCATTGCACTGGATAATTTAGGCAGATGGGAAGAAGCGATCGCCTCCTATGACAAAGCCTTAGAAATTCAACCAGATGACCACGCAGCCTGGTACAATCGGGGCATTGCACTGGATAATTTAGGCAGATGGGAAGAAGCGATCGCCTCCTACGACAAAGCCTTAGAATTTAAACCTGATAAACACGAAGTCTGGAATAATCGGGGTAATGCACTGGATGATTTAGGCAGGCTAGAAGAAGCGATATCCTCCTACGACAAAGCCTTAGAATTTAAACCAGATGACCACGCAGTCTGGTACAATCGGGGGATTACAATGGGTAAGTTAGGCAGGCTAGAAGAAGCGATCGCCTCCTACGACAAAGCCTTAGAATTCAAACCTGATAAACAGGACGCCTGGTACAATCGGGGCTATGCACTGGGTAATTTGGGCAGGCTAGAAGAAACCATCGCCTCCTTCGACAAAGCCTTAGAATTCAAACCTGATAAAGATAAAGCCTGGTACAATATCAAACATCTCAGATTTATCATCTGGCTTGCTTTCATGCGTTGCACAGTCAGATCGATCGAGCGATTCAAAATTTGCAGCAAGCCATCAATCTGAATCCTGACACATACCGAAAACTGGCAAAAACTGACTCAGTTTTTGACAGCTTTCGATCGCATACTCGGTTTCAAGCCTTGATTCAAGAATAGGGATTTGCCCTTGGGCGGGGCGGGTTTATGAGATTGTCGGTTTTAGGCAATTATTGTTGGTAAAACCCGCCCCTACAGCATCAAAAACACTCTTATTATTTCTTAGTCCGCGCAGGCGGACTTGGTTTGTATAGACGCGGTTTAAACCGCCGAATTATCTGAATAAATAGTACAATTAAACCTAGATACTTCTCGGAGACAACGACTATGCAAGTCACAACCCAAGAAATCATTTATCCTTCCAGCGACGGTCAACCAATGGCAGAAAGCACAATTCAATATGAATTAATTGTCAAAATCAAAGAAGGTTGCGAATCGCTGTTTAAAGATGACCCAAACGTTTTTGTAGCTGCCGATTTACTGTGGTATCCCGTTGAGGGGAAACCTGAAATTTCTCAAGCACCTGATACGATGGTGATATTTGGAAGGCCAAAGGGCGATCGCCCTTCCTACATACAACATCGAGAGGATAATATTGGCCCTCAAGTCGTTTTTGAGATTCGCTCCCACAACGACAGCAATACTAAAATGAATAAAAAACTTTCATTTTACCAGCGTCATGGGGTTGAGGAGTATTACCTTTACGATCCACAAATAAATGAACTGGAAGGTTGGCAAAGAATTGAGGGAAATTTAGAAGTTATTGAGCCGATGGAGGGATGGATTAGTCCGAGATTAGGTGTGCGATTTGAGTTGGGAGAAGATGGGTTAGAAATTTATCGACCTAATGGAGAAAAGTTTCTTTCCTATGCGGAATTAGAAGAAGAGAGATTATTAGATAGTCAGCGCCTACAACAAGAGTCTCAAAGAGCCGAACAAGCCAATCAAAGAGCTGAACAAGCCAATCAAAGAGCTGAACAAGCCAATCAAAGAGCAGAACAAGCAGATCAAAGGGCCGAAGAAGCAAATCAAATTGCTCAACGTTTAGCAGCTAAACTGCGCGAATTGAACATCGATCCAGATAGCATTTAACCCCGAATAAATGCTCAGAAGGCCGGTTTGTTTGAAAAATGTGGTTTGTGGCGATCGCGCTTATTTGTGCTTTTAACGTAATCCTGTCAGCCCGATCGCCCTTTCCTCTTTTCTACCCAGTCAATCGATTGCGCGATTTTAGATTTTAGATTTTAGATTTTAGAATTGAAGCATTGACCCCACGGATAAATTCGGGGGCTTGCATCCTGGATGGTTTCGGTCAGCTCAAAAAAATAGTATTAATCTATACCTACCAATCCCAGCTCTAGAAGTATAATAAAAAAAATTGAAAAAGTCCCAAAATTCCTGTAAAATTGCCATAAATAACCAAATAGGATCGATCAAAAGCACTCAAAGGCGAAAAAGATCGCATATAAAAAAGAAAAGAATCAATTAGACAGAAAATAATGAGGTGAAACCCCTTGCAAAAATTAGCCAGCATAGAAAAGCCGATCGACTCAGGGGAAAAATCCATAGCAGTCAATACCCAAAAGGCTCAAACCTTGTACGAACGCGGCAACGCCCTAGAAGCAATGGGACGATTCCAAGCTGCGATCGAATCTTGGGAAGAAGCGATCGAACTTGAACCAAAATTTTATGAAGCGTGGTACAACCAAGGCGTAGCCCTCAAAAAATTGGGCCAGCTAGAAGAAGCGATCGCAGCCTACAACAAATCCCTACAAATCAAACCAAACAATCCCGAAGCGTGGTATAATCGGGCCAACGTTTTGCGGAAGCTCAACAGACTCTCAGAAGCGATCGCATCCTACGAAAAGGCGATCCAACTCAATCCCAGCTACCCCGAAGCTTGGACGAACCGCGGCAACACCCTCGTCAGCTTAGAAAAATTATCAGAAGCGATCTCCTCCTACGAGAAAGCTATAGCCATCAAACCAGACTACTGCGAAGCTTGGTACAACAAAGCATTTGCCCTGAGAAAATCCGACCAAAATACAGCCGCGATCACTTCCTTCGACAAAGCGATCGAACTCAAACCAGACTTGCATCAAGCCTGGTACAACCGCGGCTTAGCCCTAGCCGATGAAAAACTATACCCGGAAGCCGTCGCCTCCTACGACAAAACCCTGCAACTGCGCCCGAATTCCGCCGAAGCCTGGAACAAACGCGGCAGGGCGATCGCACAAATGGGACAATTTGAAGAAGCGATCGCATCTTGGGACAAAGCCCTCGCACTCAAGCCCAACGACAGCGAAACCTTTTACAACCGCGGCTTAGCCTTCGCCAACTTACAACGCTTTGAAGAAGCAATAGCCTCTTGGGACAAAACCGTAGAGTTGCAGCCAGACAACACCGAAGCCTGGTACAACCGCGCCGTCGCCCTCAAAAAAATCCAACGATTTACAGAAGCGATCGCCTCCTACGATAAAATGATCGCACTCAAACCCGACGATCCCAACCTGTACTATCAAAAAGCTTGCCTTTACGCCCTGGAAAAAGAAGCAGGCGAGCTCACAAACAGCCCCGAACTTGTAGCTACCAGCATCCGGCTGGCGATCGAAAACTTGTCCAGGGCGATCGAACTCAATCCGCATAAATACCGGAAATTATGCAAAAATGACTCTAAATTGCGTACAATACGGGAAGAAGTGCGGTTTTTAGCTTGATTTCAGGGTAGCTATGATTGATGGATACGGATGCCGCACTGCAACCTTTGTAGGCAAAACAGCACCATAAACCCCAATCATGCAAACCCTAGATAAAACTCAAGCAAAATTCGCTCAACTGGCAGCCCACCTCAGAGAAGTTACGGACATCGAATCAGCCTCGTCGTTGCTGCATTGGGATCAATCAACTTATATGCCCGCCAAAGGTGCAACTGCCAGAGGCCGCCAGTTGGCTACTCTCAAACAAATATCCCACGAAAAATTTACAGATCCAAAAATAGGTGAACTCCTAGAAGACTTGCGTTTCTACGAACAAACCCTCCCCTACGACTCCACCGCAGCCAGCCTGATCCGCGTAGCCCGCAGAGACTACGATCGCGCCGCCAGAGTCCCCGCAACCTTCATGTCCGCACTCTGCCGCCACCAAGCCGACTGCTACGAAGCTTGGGCCGCGGCCAGGGCAGCCAACAACTTCGCAGCCGTCGAGCCGTATCTAGAAAAAACCCTAGAATTAAGCAGGCAATACGCCGACTTTTTCCCCGGCTACGAACACATCGCCGATCCGTTGATCGATCGTAGCGACTACGGCATGAAAGTATCCCTGCTGCGCCCGCTTTTCGCCCAACTGCGTCAAGAATTAGTGCCGATAGTCGAAGCCATCACCTCGCAACCTCCCGCCGACGACTCCTGCTTGCACCAAGACTTCCCCGAATTCCAACAACTAGAATTCACTCGCAAAGTTGTAGAACGCATGGGGTTCGACTTCCAACGGGGACGGCAAGACACCACCCTGCACCCGTTCATGACCAACTTCTCCATAGACGACGTGCGAATTACCACCCGCGTCTATGAAGACCACTTGGATCAAGCACTCTTCAGCAGCATCCACGAAGCCGGACACGCCCTCTATGAACTAGGAAATTCCCCGGAATTTGAGGGCACGCTTCTGGCTGGTGGCATTTCCTCCGGCGTGCACGAAAGTCAATCGCGACTTTGGGAAAATTTGGTCGGGCGCAGCCGCGGTTTTTGGGAATGTTTCTACCCGCAACTCCAAGGCGTATTTTTGCGACAGTTGGGACACGTATCCACTGACGCATTTTACCGGGCAATTAACAAAGTCTCGCGATCGCTCATCCGAACCGACGCCGACGAAGTAACCTACAACCTCCACGTCGCCATCCGCTTTGACCTAGAATTGGCAATGGTAGAGGGAAAACTAGCAGTGCGAGACCTCCCCGAAGCCTGGAACGAACGCTATAGAACCGACCTCGGCGTTGTCCCCGCTACCGACAGCGAAGGCGCGATGCAAGATGTTCAGTGGTATGTTGGTATGATCGGCGGAATGTTCCAAGGTTACACCCTCGGCAACTTGATGAGCGCCCAATTCTACGAAACAGCAGTAAAAATCAATCCTGAAATTCCCGTAGAAATAGAACGGGGCAATTTTAGCGTACTCCACAACTGGCTCAAACAAAATATCTACCAGCACGGCCGCAAATACACTGCTGTCGAATTGATCGATCGCGTTACAGGTTCACCTTTAACTATCGATCCCTTTATCCGTTACATTCGCCACAAATACGGGGAGTTTTATGTCATTTGAGGGATAGCAAGTTCAGATTGCAGACTTTAAAATTACAAAAAAAGTAGCCGCTTAAAAAACGGGCGATACTGTTTGAGTATCGCCTAATTTCACAGCGGAAATCAAAAGTCTTACATAAGGGAGTATGTATGTCTGAACTCTTTCAGGCTGTTATCGCCAGCGACGAAAAAACCGAGTTGCGTCAGTTTGTCAGCGATTTACGCGCTTTAGGAAACAAATATTTACTGCGAAACGACATAGTTAACGCTTTTGCCACCTACTGCACCAAATACGAAAAGCCCGAACAGTTTCATCAATCTTCTCTTTTAAGCAAACTGATTTACTACGTTCAGGAAATTCTTCTCGAAGATGGCAGTCTTTGCGTCCTGCTGCGACCAAAAATTGCTACAATGGAAATAGTGCGAGTTGCAGACGACTTGACTGTTGAGCAGATGACAGTGCAATAATTGCTCGATGTGCGCGATCGCTTCGTCAACCACTTTCACCCCCAAGAAGGCGATATTCTCGAACTAGATTTCGGCCCTTTTTACGATTATTCCCCCACAATTCGCGACCCCAAAAACATCGGCAAAGGAGTGCAATTCCTCAACCGATACCTGTCCAGCAAACTGTTCCAAGATGCCAGACAGTGGCAGGAAAGTCTATTTAATTTCTTGCGGATTCACCGCTACAACGGCGTACAATTACTAATTAACGATCGCATAAAATCCCAAGAACAACTTTCACAACAAATCAAAAAAGCCCTCACCTTTGTCGGCGATCTTTCTGAAGAAGAACCCTACGAGAGATTTCGACTGGTTTTGCAAATGATGGGTTTTGAGGCAGGTTGGGGAAATACCGCCGCCCGCGTGCATGAAACCCTAGGAATTCTTGACGAATTAATTGATTCCCCCGATCCGCAAACCCTAGAAGCATTTATTTCTCGCATCCCGATGATTTTCAAAATCGTCCTAGTTTCTCCTCACGGCTGGTTCGGCCAAGAAGGAGTTTTGGGGCGACCGGATACGGGAGGTCAGGTAGTTTATGTCCTCGATCAAGCCAAGAGTTTAGAGAAACAACTGCAAGAAGACATTCATCTTGCCGGTCTCGATAGTTTAGGAGTCAAACCTAAAGTAATTATTCTCACCCGGTTAATTCCTAACAGCGATGGCACGCGCTGCAACCAACGTTTGGAAAAAGTTCACGCCACAGAAAATGCTTGGATTTTGCGGGTTCCCTTCCGGGAGTTCAATCCCAAACTGACTCAAAATTGGATTTCGAGATTTGAGATTTGGCCTTATTTGGAAACTTACGCGATCGATGCAGAAAAAGAACTGCTGGCTGAGTTTCAGGGCAAACCCGATTTAATTGTCGGCAACTATTCCGACGGCAACTTGGTAGCGTTTTTGCTGTCTCGCAAACTCAAAACTACTCAGTGCAATATTGCCCATGCGCTGGAAAAATCTAAATATTTGTTCAGCAATCTTTACTGGCAAGAATCAGAGGACAAGTACCATTTTTCGCTGCAATTTACTGCCGATATAATTGCTATGAATGCAGCTAGTTGTATTGTCAGCAGCACCTATCAAGAGATTGTGGGACAACCCGATAGTGTCGGTCAGTACGAATCTTACCATTGTTTTACCATGCCGGATTTGTACCACGTTGTGAACGGGATTGAACTGTTCAGCCCTAAATTCAACGTCGTGCCGCCGGGAGTCAACGAAAGTGTGTACTTTCCCTACACGCGCATCGAAGACCGGGTGCAAGGCGATCGCGATCGGCCAGGGCGAACTGCTGTTTACTCTAGAAGACCCCGAACAGGTCTTTGGCAAACTCGACGATCCGCAAAAGCGCCCTTTATTTTCGATGGCCAGGCTCGATCGCATTAAAAACCTGACAGGCTTAGCAGAATTGTTTGGAAAAAGCCAGGAACTGCAAGAAAAATGCAACTTAATTCTAGTAGCTGGCAAACTGCGGGTCGAAGAAACCGAAGACTACGAAGAAGCAGAAGAAATTAAAAAACTCTACGCAATTATCGACCAATACAACCTTCACGGTAAAATTCGCTGGCTGGGAGTGAGGCTTTCCAAAAGCCTGTCCGGCGAAATCTACCGGGTAATCGCTGACGCCCAAGGTATATTTGTTCAACCAGCCTTATTTGAAGCTTTCGGCTTGACAATTCTCGAAGCAATGATTACCGGGATTCCCACTTTCGGGACGCAGTTTGGCGGCCCGCTGGAAATCATTCAAGATGGGGTAAATGGGTTTTATATCAATCCGACTAACCACCAGGAGACTGCCCAAAGAATTCTCGATTTTTTATCGAAATGCGAACACAATCCCAACTATTGGTATGAAATTTCAACGCGAGGGATTGACCGAGTTTACAGCACGTATACCTGGAACATTCACACTACCAAGCTGCTGACACTGGCGCGGACTTACGGTTTCTGGAACTACTCGTCCAAGGAAAACCGCGAAGATATGCTCCGTTACATAGAATCGCTGTTTTATCTGATTTACAAGCCAAGAGCCAAGGCTTTATTGGCAGAACACGCAAATCGATAACTGCCGAGTTTTGCTTTTTCTCTCAACTCCATTGGTATCGGAATTATTCATCTCTTTCTTCCCTTTCTCTGTATCCTCTGCGTCAAGATGGGTTTAATAATTCCGATACAACTGAGATGTTGCACTATTCTCAAGAACAGGCAAGATGCCTGTTCCACAAAGAGTGAATTTTCTTGTGGAACAGGCATCTTGCCTGTTCCTAAACGGCCCATTCCACAAGAGATGAATTTTCTTGTGGAACAGGCATCTTGCCTGTTCCTAAACAAGTAAGTGAGAATGGTGCAACATCTCAGATACAACCGAAATTGATCTTACGGGGGGATTCAAGGAAAAAACTTCGCCTCTGATGGATCAACTTTGTACCAAACCTGCCCGTAAATATTTGTGAATGACGGCAGGTTTTGTACAATAGGACTGAGGCTAAGAAACCCGGTTTCTACGAAAATATGGGCTTTGGTAACGAAACATCTCGGAATCAACCGGGTTTATTAGGAATAGTGCGAACCGGCCCCTACTTCTAACAGGTAACTTCCAACTCGCAAATTCTGAGTGCTGGTTTCCCCATTGCCGAAATTCTAGAGACCGGGGCAGATATAGCAACCGCGCCAGACGCTTAGAACTTTCTTAATGGCCTAAACCAATGCGGTCTATTACCCCTTCCCTCGGACTTCTTGTTACCCGATCGCGAAGTCGAAAGTCATTCTTCCTTCTTGCTTCTGCTATATGTCTCAGAAAGCTGTCCGGGTAATACAATTAGATTTAGAAACATGAAAACAGGGAAACCTTGTCAAACCTTACCAACAGGATGAAATTTATGCGTGTGACTACTGTTACGATTTTCAGCTTGATCGCTCTGCTCGCTCCCGGCTTAACCCGAAAGGCAACTGCTGCTTTCGACTCCGAACCCTTGGTGCAGGAAGAGTACCGCCGAGACTTTACGGCTCCCGCCGATCCGGGTGCGTCAGCATCGCCGGAGGGAAAGTCCAAAGCAGATATGTTTAACAAGCCTTTTTACGCGGGCGAGCAGACGCCAGTGAAAAAGGAAAAAACTATCTCGGCGGGTGCTGACGGGCCAGAAGTTGCAGCCATACAGCAGCGCTTGCAGGTGCACAGTTTCAAGGTGGGGACGATCGACGGTACCTATGGCTCTCGCACTACATCGGCGGTTCGTGCTTTTCAGCAGTCTAAGGGTTTGAACGCAGATGGCATTGTGGATAAAGAAACTTGGACAGCTTTAGCAGCAGATCCAGCGTCGGCTCCTGAAACTGTGCAGAGCAATGCTCCAATTCTGAGCAATGCTGCTGTTCCGGGTAATCCTCCAACTCTTCTGAATAAAGGGGCTGTCGGTTCCAAGGTGAAAACGCTACAGGTGCGTTTGGAAATGCAGGGTTACGATCCGGGCCCGATCGACGGCATTTTTGGCGCTCGCACTGCTACGGCTGTCAAGAACTTTCAGCAGTATAAGGGCTTGATGGCTAGTGGCATGGTGGACGACACAACCTGGAAGGCGCTGGGCCAAAAGTAAGCGACGAGTGAAAAATACGGAAAATTGCTGTGGCGATAACTCATGATTGAACCCGGTGTCCCAAAATGACCGGGTTTCTCGATGTTGAGCGATCGAGCAATTTGGTCATCAGCCTGCGGATTTATCAGTGGGGCGCTGTCTTCAATCTAAAATCTAAAATCTAAAATCTAAAATCGATTGGGCTATGTGGTCATCAGCCTGCGGATTTATCAGTGGGTCGCTTCCTTCAATCTAAAATCTAAAATCTAAAATCTAAAATCGCTTGACCGATCGCTCTGTTGTGTGCTATAGTATTGAAATGTCAAAATGCGGATATGGCGGAATTGGCAGACGCGCCAGATTTAGGTTCTGGTTCCGAGAGGAGTGAAGGTTCAAGTCCTTTTATCCGCATACTATCTAATACTTTATAAATCAAGGGTTGGAGGTTAATTGAACCAAGAATCCCGTTTTTTGCTCATGTTTCGCTGACTCTTGCGAGTAAGGCGGTCGATCAAAACACTCTGTGCGATCATCGCAATGTTCGAGCATTTGCATACCCTTGACTGTGATGTTTTAACTTCTGATGATGCCGATCGGGCGAATCAAGGGATTCCTGATAACGAGTAGAATAGTAGATGGCTAAAACAGGAAGTTTAGATATGGGACTTAATGAGTATTTTGATTTCTTAGCACCGGATGATATTCGTATTAAAGGACATCGCATCGGGATTGAGACGGTACTGTATGAGTATATTTATCGGGAACGCACCGCAGAAGAAATTCACCAACTCTATCCTTCTCTCAGTTTAGCAGAAGTTTATACGACTATTTTGTATTATTTAAAAAATCAAGAATCAGTAAGTAGATATTTGCAAGATTGGTTGGAGTGGTCGCATCAGCAGCGAAAAATGCAAGCAGCAAATCCCCATCCTGCAGCAGAAAGATTGCGAAAATTGAAAGCGGAACGGGAAAGGCAAACCGCGATCCAGGGTGCTTGAAGAATGGCACTTAAATATTTGATGGATGAGAATGTTACGCCCATTTATGCTACACAGCTTCGCCGGAAACGCCCCGATTTAGTAGTTTGGGCCGTGGGTGAAATTGGTACACCCCCAAAAAGCACCCTCGATCCGGAGATTTTGGTGTGGTGTGAGGATCATAGCTTTATTTTGGTGACAAATAATCGCAAGTCAATGCCCGTGCATTTGGTAGATCATCTGGCTAAAGGTTGTCATATTCCAGGGATTTTCGTTTTGAATCAAGATTTAAGTATTGGGCAAAATATTGAGGAATTGATTTTGATTGTTGATGGTTCGTTTGATAACGAATACCAAGACCGAATCATTCATCTCCCCTTAACATAAATCCACACTCCGATCGCGATCTAGAGAATGCTTGGCGTTATTACGATCGCCACCACCAAGAAATCGATCGCCTCATTGTTGCTCATCAAACGGATGATTGAAAGGGTGAGGCTGTATTAAGAGTGAAAATTTTGCGATCGCCATCAGATTATGCGCGGGTGACCAGAAACCGGGTTTTTGCCCAGAAGACGCCATGCAGCCGTAGAAACCGGAAAAACCCGGTTTCTTGGGTTTTTCTCCGTAACTCCTATTTGTGTAGAAGCAATTTCCCTCGCCGATTTTTATCTTAACTTTTTCAGTTTCTTCAAGTGCGATCGCCTCAAATTTTCCACCAACCGCCGCAACTGGTTCAAATTACCCGATTCCCCGCCATACTTCCAGCGCACGTAAGCTTGCGAAACTTCATCAATCACCTCAGCTTCATCAGTTGCATGATTCCCGCGCATTGCCTCAGCATACTCCAAAGGGGTTTGAGCTTTCTGCTTGGCAAAACCCCTACTCGCCAAATCCTTCAGCATTTCCTGATAAACCCCCTCCACCGGCGGCAACTTCGCCAGCCAGCGGCGGTGGCGCCACTTGCGCCACACTTGCCAAATTAACCAGCCAATAAAGCCAAAGCCGATCGCAGCAATCAAACCAGTAAATAACCCCACCCAGCCCTTAGCAAACTGTCCCAGAAACCAGCCTACAATCAAAGTTATCCAGCCAATTACAAAACCTATGACTGAATCGAGCCCGCTTCTGAGAGGAGTCGGTAGCCAACCCGCGATCCACTTCCAAAACGATTCCAGCGCACTAAAAGTCTGGTTGTCTTCCACCGAAGCCGGAATCAGCGGATAACCGGGAATCGGATTAAAAGCAAACCAGCCGTGATTGGGAAAATATACCTCCGTCATCAAGAAAGCGTCGGTATTTTTCACAATATACAAACCCGTAAACGGGTTAAATTCCCCCGTATCGAAACCGCCCACCATTCGGGCCGGAATCCCGATCGACCTCAGCATAATTGTCAGTACCGTCGAAAAGTGGTCTGGATATCCACCTGTAACTTTTTTGCCACCCTGAGTGTTTTTGTAGCCAAACAGAAAACCCTCGACTAAATCTTCACCTTCTTCTAAGTAAGGCAAAGCTTTTTCTATTTTGTAATTCGGATTTTGCTTTAAATATTGAGCCAAATACAAAGCTTTTTCGTAGGGAGAGTCGATCGATCTATCAGACTTAGCTACTCTCGTCCTTGCTAGCAATATTTCCTCAGTTTTTGCCCGCACCTTTTCAGCAATTTTCGGCGGCACATCCAAATAGAACTTGCGAATATTTTTCGGGTAATTAGTACCAGTTTTTCCCAACAAAGCTCGATCGCGAAAAGGCACATTAGAAATCACCGTATAAGTCACACCCTCTCCCAATTCCGCAGGCGCTCGCAAACCCCCCTCCGCATCAATCGCCACCTCTGGGCTCGGAAAATAAAGCTCCTTCGGCTTGTTTAAAGCCGGAATCAAATTCGGCATTGGAGCAACAATAGTATAACTTTGAATCACCTCTTGATTCCGAGGCGCATTGGGAAACGGATTCAGATAAAATTGATAAGACCACCTAGGCCGAGTAAGCTTTTGAGCTTGTTCGTTGCGAGAAATTTCCCAACCCTGACCGGTGTATTTGTCAAAGCCTAATACTCGCCAAAAACCCGCCGCCTGCGATCGCACCCGCATCACCACTTGGGGTTTCATCTCCCCCCGCAAATTTTGATTAATGCGCTGGTTGAAACCGTAATAAAAAGTAGTGTCTACCTCTCCTGGCCCTTTTTCTGGGTTTCTCCCCCTTCCTCCGCCAGTCCCTTTTTCATTTCCCCCTCTAACATACCCTGGATTCAGAATGCTGCGCGAGTCAAACTCCCCCTGATATTCAATAGGAGCACTCACCGGAAAAGTCCGCAACTGATAGCCAGGGAGGCGCGGCAAAAACGCAAAAATAGTCAGCCCCAACCCGACAGTTATCAGCAGCAGCCAACCAAAATACTTTGGGGATAAAGTAGCAGCAAATAGCGACAGGCTTTCATTTTTCCCTTTACCTTGTGCTTTTTCGCCAATGGCTTCTGGCTTCAAAAATCCCAAGCGCGATCGATAATCCAAAACCAAAGTTGGAAGCGCTAAAGCCAAAAACACCAACAACAGCGGCCCAAAAGTCAAGGTTTGGCTGAGAGTCGCTGCTACCCCTAACAAAATTAGCCCGATTACCATCGAATAGCCTAAATCCTTGCGGCGAGGCAAATCGAAACTGTGCAGCACTTGAAGTTGGATTAACAGTTGCGCCAAAACTAACCGCGTATCATTCAATTCTCCCACCAAGCGGCTAAAAAAAGCGAACAGCGCCACCAGCATTCCAATAGCTATGCAGAACTTAGCAGCTACATTGCGATCGCGGCGGCGGTACCAACTCCAAGTTGCTCCCACAATACTAACAGGCACAGCCCACAGGTTCAGGGCTTCTTCGGCAGCAACGTCAGTAGCTACAATTCCCACAATTACCAACAACTGAACTAGGATTCGCAGCAGTAAAGAATCCTCAATCACCGGCGGAGGCATGGCCTCAATCTGCTCCCACAGCTTACCCAACACAGGTATATTTCGCAGGTTATCAGTTGTCATGTGCACCCATCCAACTATTTTAGATTTTAGATTTTAGATTTTAGATTGAATCCACAGATAAATCTGGGTTTTAACTAATATCTAAATCTTATTTCCCTGTCAAACGATTTTAGATTTTAGATTTTAGATTGAATCCACAGATAAATCTGGATTTTAACTAATATCTAAATCTTATTTCTCTGTCATTAGATTTTAGATTGAATCCACAGATGAATCTGGGGGCTTGAACTAATATCTAATTTTTTTGGCTTTCCACGACAGAAGTCGAGGGATTGCATCTGTTTTTGTGTGAGGTCAAACCAGAGAGTAAACACCTACCTTATTTACTCTAATTAGGCCTTTCTAGTTGCTATCTTGTCCTGCCAAAATTGGACGAATAGCAAACATCAAAGGTCGGGTCTCGAAGTTTTGGAATCGAACTTCTAGGGCATAAGTCTTGTTAGGTTGCGGGTCAAACAACTCCACACTTAAATGCCCCGAATTCGGACGATGTGCAGTTGCTTCGGCATCTCCTCCCTTGAGTTCCAAACTTCCTGCCCCCGGAAATTGGCACTCAACTCTTAAACACGGCATTGGCTGTTCTCTGTTGGGGTTCGACAGGTATTGAGCCTCCAGAGTCAGCGAACCCAAAGCAGTAAGCCACTCGCGCGAAATCGGCGGCTGATTCACATGACAATCGAGAGTTAGAGACTCAATGATTTCCTTGGCGGCCAACAGCGACAGCACCATTTGTTGATCGGTACTCGCCACTTCGTAATTCGGGAAATCTTCTAAATCTAGAAGTCCCCGTAAAGCACCTCGGAGCACTAAACCAGCTAATTCGTTGAGTTCGTGAGAATGGCCCGGAAATAAGCCATCTACAGCGCGAACTAACTTCGATCCTTGCCGCAGCGACGACATTACCAGTTCCTGACAAGGTTCTAGCAGTTGAGCAAAAACCCCTTGGGCGATCGGAATTGGCAGGCGGCCCCACCTGATATTTTGTAGTTGGGGAGTCCAGATGTGTAGGGGGGGAACCCATTGCGGGGCTACCTCGTCTGGGTAATCGTGGTCGTAGCTTTTGAATTCTGTTTCCCAGGGGAACAGCGGCGGGTTAGATTCAATTTCGGCTCTAAGCCTTTGTTTTAACAAGGTCTGAAAACGGTCTTGCACGGTCGGTATTTCTCCAATTGTCAGCGGTTGTGCGGGTGCATTGCTGTGCGCCCCCACTTGATAGTCCAGCGGGTCTGGTTCGTCCCATTCCCAGTATTCCACCCCGGAATTCTCTTCTGTATCGCCCCACTCTTGTGAGCGAGGGGATGGATTGAGGTTTTCCTCATCTTCGCTAGAGGCATTCGCGATCGGCGCCTGCAATATCCAGTCTAAAAAATGGCGATCGAAAGCCTCTGCATCCCTGTTCGTTTCGTTATTCATCACTAGATGCCCCTTCTCCGGAATCTGAACGATTTCGCAATTCCCACGCAAGTTCCAGCAATTTAAACCACCGCTTCTGTACCTGGGCTACCGTGCTACCCAGGGTTTGGGCGATCGCTGACTCTGACAGACCCTGTTGTTTCAACTTTAGCAAACGCTGTCCCTCTGGACCAATTTGCTCGCCAAAAGCCTGCCACTGAGAAGGTAGCAAACCCAGATTTTGATCGAGGTCTGCTTCCAGCCACTGGTGAACGAGTTCCCAGCGGTGCGACATGGCGAACCTGAGCAAATGGTACTTGAAGCGCTGCTGCAAATAGTCTCTTTGGCGGGGAGTTATGCCCAGAAGCGACTCTATTTCATTAGTCGGCAAGTCTTGCAAGCGCAGCACGAAGTAATCGGCACATTCTTGTTGGTTGCGCTCTTTCAAGTAGGCGACTAATTCGTCAATCACCTTTTGCCGCAGAGATTCTGACTCGTCGCCTTGGGGACGAATTGCCGCCGAACCCTGTCCGGCCATCGCTTCCCGCACCGAGTGCACCGAGGTGTCGTTCCAAGTTTGGTCGGAATCTGAAGCGCCTCCGTCGGCGGCTTGTTCCATATCTACGGAGGTTTCTTTGGGCTGCTGCTGGGAAAAGGTTTGGGCCCGTAAAATAATTAGTTGCTGGCTGCGGTTCCGAGGTAAAGGAATGCGCCGCTTGCCAAAGCGCTCTACAAAGGCCATGTACTCTGCTAGTTCTAAGCGAGTGCGGGGACTGTAGGTGGGTGGCAGTTGGGTTTCGCGCCGGAATGCCTTTAAAGCTTCCAGATAAAATCCTTGCAAAAAATCTTTGATCAGTTCTACTCGCGCCTGATAGCTAGACTGCACCTGCGGAGGGGTGATGTAGCGATAGACGATCGCGCTGAGGGTACTGTGTAATTCTACTCTACCGGGCCCAGAGCCTAAATTGTAATAGTGGAGGCATTGTTGCAAGCGGTGCTGAGCGAGGCTCTGGGCTGAACCTTCTATATCTCCAGAGGCTTGAATCCGCTGGCTTTCAGTGCATATCCTGTTGACTTCTGCTGCGAGTCGCCCTGCTACATCTTGGCAGTTCTGCTCAGACGCGCGAGTGGACTTTTTAAGTTCGTCTAACAGCAGTTGAAATATGGTTTCCACGCTCTGGCAGATTTCCCGCATGATGGTTTACAGCTAACAATGAAAGTACCACAGTTAGTAAAAGTATGGATAAATCTTTCCTACTGCTACTTTACCGCGTATTCCCCAGATAGGACAAACTGCAACGTCCTCTATCTCCTCCTTCGCGCAAACACAGAGGACTGCTTTTTTTAATCTGTCCTGGAGGCGCCATCCGTTAAGAAACAGGTTTAAACAGTTGCCATAACGATGGTTCATCAGAGTGTCGGGTTTGACAAAGCCTTCATGGGGGCCCAAAACGCTACACTGTCGTTGATACCTTCGGCAAGCGTGCTGTGGTTGTCACAGCAGCGCAAGTCTTCCTGAAGGTGAAGCGAGCAAACAGGTTCTCTCATTCGGTCTACTAGATGGGGTCAAGGGTTAGAAACGGTTATATTTAATTCCCAGTCCCCTAGCCCGTCATTTAAAGCAGCCCACACACTTAATTGTGTGGGATGTTGGTTAACTGGGACATAAATTCCTTGATTTTTACTAACAATCATAGTGCAGCCTTTTTGTATAGCCCGATTGAGCGGGGACTCATCGGTTGCCCCATCCCTGTGTTTGCCAAACAAAGGCACTCCAGAACAATAAGTTTCATGGCATCTATCTAAGGGTATCTATATTGCGATTAATTTAACCTGAAATGCAGATATTTTACGAAAGTGCGATCGTCTTCGATCGTCCTCTGGGTTGATGTAAGTTGCTGGCGTAATTTGTTCTAATAAATGTAAAGTTAGATTTGAAGGAACAATTTTCAATGCGTAAGTTAAACATAGGTCTATCTGACGAGCAACGTGCAGGCGTTATCGAACTATTGAATCACGACCTGGCAGATGCTTATCTGCTGTTAATCAAAACCAAAAAGTATCACTGGGATGTAGTGGGCCCGCAGTTTCGATCGCTCCACCAGTTGTGGGAAGAACACTATCAAGCCTTAACACTAAATATCGATGCTATGGCCGAACGGGTCAGAACTTTAGGTGGCTATCCAATTGGTACTGCTGAGGGTTTTCTGAAGTATGGCTCGATTAAAGAACATATCGGCGATTTGCCTTTGGCTACGGAAATGGTATCGCGTTTAGTTGACGACCACGAATTGATTATTCGCAATCTCCGCCAACACGTCGAACAGTGCGGTGAAGAGTTTAAGGATGACGGAACCGCAGACTTTTTGACTGGTTTGATGGAACAGCACGAACAAATGGCTTGGATGTTGCGATCGTTTATTGAGGGGGAATCCCTTGCGCCAGACGGCCAGCACCCACAAGCTAAAACTCCTACAGCTTCTCACGCTTAGAAAGATTAAGTAGAAGGAAGAAGGAAGTTCGGTAACGGATTCTCTAACGGATGTAACGGATGTCAGTTCGATGGAAGTCGGAAGAAGGAAGAATGGAAAATTAAAATTCTTTTATTTAACCCTTTTTCCTGGTTCTTGACAGACCAACCAGGCAGAATTAAACGCCCTCTAGCTTCCTCAAAAACCCGGTTTATTCAAAAAACCGGGTTTTTCAATGTTGGGTTTATGTAGATTTTCGATTTCCTAAACTATTGAATCGCATTCTTTCGTCTACGTTCGACGGCAACATTCAGTGAACTTTCCTTCGCGTCTCAATCCTAGCAAGTGTCGTCCC
Source organism: Microcoleus sp. T2B6 (assembly GCF_036700475.1). Lineage (NCBI taxonomy): Bacteria > Bacillati > Cyanobacteriota > Cyanophyceae > Oscillatoriales > Microcoleaceae > Microcoleus > Microcoleus sp. T2B6. Next base: position 26,250 of record NZ_JAUBOZ010000019.1, read on the forward strand.
TTCACTCGATTCTGATGCTTGTTTTAACTCTAACCCAGACTTAGTTGGCGGTGGAAATATTATTTTTACTATACTTTCTATTGACAGCACATACAAATTATGGCGTAAAAGAGTCATCAATGAATCTTCTGGAAAAACTCGATATAGCCAGAATAATGTACTGCGATGCTTGCCGTTACGGTTGCTTTTAACGGCTAAATTGTATATATAAAAACTGCTGTTAGACCAGCGATAAATATTGGCAGGAATTTCGGGATGTTGCTGCCGGACATCTGCCATAATTAGAGAGTGAGATTTTGCCATTGCTGCATAGTTGCTAGACATACTGCTGGCAATCTGCCGATAGCCAACTAAAAATTCTGGCACTACTTTAAATTGATAATGCTCAGCGATGCGGAGAAAAAGTTCCAAGTCTTCGCAGCCTTGGGCGTTTTCGGCTTTCAATTGGCAATTGTAACCGCCGACTCTCTCGAAACAAATGCGGCGGATCAGAGATGAGCTAGCATTACCCATAAAATATTTATAAACTAAAGCTTTGTATACTTCTCCTTCGATGGTGGAGTTGTAAAATCCACCTGTGAGTAAGTCTTTTTCGTTGATATCAAGTGACCATGAATAGACAACTCCTACAGATTGTTCTGATTTAATTAAGCATTCGACTTGTTTTTCTAGGTTTTGCGGATACCAAATATCGTCGGCATCGAGGGGAGCAATATATTCGCCTTTGGATTTTTCTATTGCTAGGTTGCGAGCGGCGGCGACGCCGGCATTTGACTGGTGGAATAAGCTGACTCTGCTATCTTTTTGAGCAAAAGATTGGACGATTTCGGCAGTTGTATCTGTAGAGCCGTCGTCAACTACTAAAACTTCTATGTTTTGATAAGTTTGATATCAGACAGACTCTAAGGTTTTAGCCATAAAATTTTTAGCGTTGAAAGCTGGTATGATGACTGAAACTAATGGCTGATTTAAAGTATTTTGGGAGGTGTTCATGTAATATAAAAAATGGTTTAGGTAAAAGTTTTAGTTCAAAGGGAGCTAGCTAAGGGTATGTTAGCAAATTACTAAAGCTCGATCGTACAGCGGGGGAAATTTTAAGGCGTATATTTAAAATATATTGCCAAAAGTCATAAAGTGTGCGTTGAGTCCCCAGTCGCGATCGATACTTTGTGCAGGAGTCACTCACGGATGAGGTCTGTAAAAGAAATTGTACGGCGCCAGTCCTGAGAGTTCGCGGGTATCCGTATAAACGATGTTTGATTTTATACGGTGTGCCTACTTATAAAATCAAAGTCTTGTGCATTCCAACAGAGCCGCACCCAAATGCTGCTGGGGCTTTTTCCCAACTTTACACAAACAATGATATATTTAAAGATTTTGTAAAGCTGTTGTCTACATCAGGTCAGTCTCAGCAAGATATGGCGTAAAATAGAGGTAAGAATGGGGAAAATCAAATCGAGAATACCAGCAAAAAATCTAGTTGAAGACAAACAGAAATCGAGTTATAAATAAAAAAGTAGAGCTGATTTACCCTTCGTAAAGTAGCACCAATAAAATTCCAGCAAATTTTAGCCCCTGCAATTTAAACACTTTAGGTAATGATTTCTACCGCCGACCCCACTGTATCCGTTATTATCCCAGTCCACAACGGGGGCTCTTACTTCCGCACCTGTTTGTCAAAACTGGCTCAAACTGTGCCCAGGCCGATCGAGATTATTGTAGTAGCAGATGGCGAAAGCGACGGTTCCTGGCGTCTAGCCAAGGAATTCGGCGCCAAAGTCATCAGGATTCCCGAATGCGGGGGGCCAGCGCGGGCAAGGAATTTGGGTGCCCAAGCTGCAAAGGGAGATATTCTGTTTTTTGTGGATGCTGATGTCGCTGTTTGTCCAGAAGCTGTGGGCTATGCGATATCGGTGTTCAAAAATAATCCCTACTTAGCTGCTTTCATTGGCTCTTACGACGATGCTCCCGGAGATCCTGATTTTCTATCGCAGTACAGGAACTTGCTGCACCACTACGTGCACCAAACAGGTAACGAAGAAGCTTCGACTTTTTGGGGCGCTTGCGGAGTGATTCGCCGGGAAATTTTTTTGCAGATGGGCGGCTTTAATGAGAGTTACCGCCAAGCTTCGATCGAAGATATTGAGTTCGGCTACCGTTTGAAACAAGCAGGTTATAACATTCGGCTGTGCAAAACATTGCAGGTGAAGCATTTAAAGCGGTGGAAACCTATGGGGATGGTGAAAGCTGACTTTTTCTACCGAGCGCTGCCTTGGACAGAACTGATTTGGCGCGATCGCCAATTGAATAACGACCTCAACTTGCAAGTTTCAAACCGCATCAGCGTGATTTTAACTTATGCAGTGGTGCTGGCAATTTTGGGGACGTGCTGGTCCCTGAGCTTTCTGCTACTGGCTGGTTTGCTCGCAATACCGCTGGTAGCAATTAATGCACCGCTTTACCGATTTTTTTACCGTAAACACGGTATCCTATTTGCCCTGAAAACAATTCCGTGGCACTGGCTTTTCTACTTTTACAGCGGACTGGCATTCGCGATCGGCACGGGTCGCTACTTATACCAAAAAAAGCCTGTGACTGGCAAAGTTAGTTTGCCGGTGTCCGCTCAATAAATCAAGGCCAATTGTGCTTAAACATCAGGTCGATCGATCGTTTCTCAGGGTATTCACGGGTGAATCTATCACTGTTACCGGAAATAATGGGATACAAGCCTCGCACTAAGCGGGCGACTTTTCTTTTGGTTTGAGTTTTTGGATATATTGTCTCACTACTTCAGCGGTAGTTATTTGTTTGCTCTCGGCATAAGCTTGGAGCCAGCCTAGTTCCTCATCTGTAAGCCTTACTTTAAAAGTGTTTTGTCTTGCCATTCGCGTCCGTAATAGGATACAATACTATTATGAAAGCACGTTATCGTTTTCGCGTCTACCCCACACCCTCGCAGCAGTTGGCACTCGCTAAACTGTTCGGGTGTGTGCGTGTGGTTTGGAATGATGGACTGGCTCACTGCAATGCTGAATATCGGGCAGGAGGTAAGAAACCGAGCAATGCTGCATTACAGAAGCAATTTATAACCCAAGCCAAAAAGGTAGCAGAAAGAGAATGGTTAACGGAGGTTTCTAACGTACCTCTGCAACAATCGCTCAATGATTTAGAACAGGCGTACCAAAACTTCTTTAAATCATGTAAGGGAGAGCGTAAGGGAAAAGCTGTTAAGCCACCACGGTTTAAGAAGCGTCGGGCTGCACAGTCTGCACGGTTTACTACCTTTGGTTTCAAGCTGCAAAATGATTCTCTCTATCTTGCCAAGATAGGCAAATTAGATGTAGTCTGGTCGCGTCCTCTCCCGTCTGAGCCTAGCTCGGTCACAGTGATTAGAGACGCAGCCCACCGCTATTTTGTCAGCTTCGTCGTGGAGATTGGGCCAGAAACTTTACCACCTACTGAAAACAGCGTGGGGGTTGACCTGGGCATAGCCACCTTTGCCACATTAAGCACTGGTGAAAAAGTAGATGCACTCCTGCCACTGAAAAAGCGTATTCAGCGTGTGAGGCGATTAGATAAAAACCTAGCCAGAAAGCAGCGAGGCTCTAAGCGGTACGAGAAGGCACAGCGACGGAGAGCCAGACTGTACGCCAAGCTTAAGGATACAAGAACAGACTTTCTGCATAAGTTATCAACCAGATTAATCCGCGAAAACCAAGCGGTAATTCTGGAAGATTTAAATGTCGCAGGCATGGTCAAGAACCGTAAGTTATCCCGCGCAATCAGCGATTTAGGGTGGCGACAGTTCAGAACATTTCTAGAAGGAAAAGCCCAAAAGTATGGGCGTGAATTTCGCATCATTAGTAGATGGGAACCTACCAGCCAGCGTTGCTCGTGTTGTAACGAGATTGGTGGCAAGAAGGAGCTATCTATTCGTGAGTGGAATTGTCTATTCTGTGGAGCAAGCCACGACCGCGATATCAATGCAGCGGTAAATATTAAAGTCGCCGGAGGGCATTCGGAGACTCAAAACGGATTGCAGAGGAAGCGTAAGACTAGCGCCAAGTTAGCCGCATCCGTTGAAGCGTCAACCCGCCCGGAGTTCATTCAACTCAGTTTGTTTGACCTGTCGGGAATCACCGCACCTGATAGTCGGTGAGGATGTCAAAAGTTATAAATAACTGTATAGTTTGGATAAAAAAGCTGGAGGTAGGCTGAGTGAAACATTATCCTGTTGCGATCGTCGGTGCAGGCCCTGCGGGCTTGACGGCAGCTTACGAGCTAGTCAAGCAAGGCATCATCCCTGTTGTACTAGAAAAAGGTGATAAAGTTGGGGGAATAGCTCGCACAGAAACCTACAAAGGCTATCGTTTCGACATTGGCGGCCACCGCTTTTATACTAAAGTTGAAGCCGTGCAGCAGTTGTGGCAAGAGGTACTGGGAAATGAGTTTATTAAAGTGCCACGATTGTCGCGAATTTTTTATCGAGGTAAATTTTTTAACTATCCAATCAGTGCCTTCAATACTCTCTTTAATTTGGGGATAATTGAGAGTACGCTCATTATTTTGAGCTATCTGAAAGTGAGAATTTGGCCACTTACGGAAGAAAAAACTTTTGAACAATGGGTGATCAATCGTTTTGGGGAACGCTTGTACAAAACATTTTTTAAGACTTACACTGAAAAAGTTTGGGGAATTCCCTGTTCAGAAATTCAAGCAGATTGGGCGGCGCAGCGGATTAAAGGATTGTCGCTGACAACAGCAATTATTAATGCTTTGTTTGGTAGCAACGACACTAAAACATTAATCAAAGAGTTTGATTATCCAGCTTTGGGGCCGGGGATGATGTGGGAAAAGTTCGCGGAAGCTGTGGAGAATAAAGACGGCAAAGTTTATCTCGATACTAAAGTGATTAGCTTTGAGCGAGAAGGTAATAAGATTAAAAGTATTACTGCGGAGCAAAACGGAGAATTAGTTCAATATTCTGCTGATAATTTCATTACGAGTATGCCGATATCGGCGCTGGTAGCAAGAATGAAACCGCAGCCCCCCGAAGAGGTATTGCACGCCGCGCGATCGCTCAAATATCGAGATTTTTTGATTGTATCGCTGATTGTCGATCGCAAGGATTTGTTTCCTGACAACTGGATTTACATTCACTCCCCCGAAGTCAAAGTTGGACGCATTCAAAACTTTAAGAATTGGAGCGCCGCTTTAGTTCCAGACGCCAGCAAAAGTTGTTTAGGAATGGAATATTTCTGTAGCGTAGGCGACGAGATTTGGGAAACGTCGGACGCGGAACTTATCGAATTAGCAACTCGCGAGTTGGTGGGTTTGGGGTTAGCAACAACTGCTGAGGTGCAAGATGGAGTTGTCATACGGCAACTTAAAGCTTATCCCGTTTATGATGGGGAATATCGAGGACACTTGCAGGTACTTGAAGGTTTTTTGAAGGGATTTGAGAATTTGCAGACGATCGGGCGAAACGGTATGCACCGATACAACAACCAAGACCATTCCATGCTGACGGGGATGCTGGCTGTGAGAAATATTCTCGGCGAAAAGCACGATTTGTGGGATGTGAATACTGAGCGATCGTACTATGAAGATTTTAGTGTCGATCGCTCAAAAGAAAAAAGTGATTCGGATTTGATTTCGCAGTCAATATAGCCAGCCGACGGGATAGGGATGGCCATGAAAAAAGCGAATCTGCCAAACTTAATCGGCTTCGCAGCAAGCATCTTCGTGCTCCTGCTTTCAGTGCAGTGGTTTGTCCCTATCCAACTCGACTTAATCGAAGCGATAGCCGCGATCGCTTCTGCTTGGAGCGTTTGGCTGCTTGCTAAAAACAATCCCCTAGGCTGGTGGATCGGCTTAATCGGAGTTATCGCCTACGCTGCGGTGTTTTATCAAGTTAAACTGTACGGCGAAGTTGCGCTTCAATCCTTCTATTTGATCACGAGCTTCCAAGCAATTTATATTTGGCTGCGGGGTGGCGAAAACAGCACAGAAAAACCTGTATCTCGCATAAACCAACGCTGGCTCATCCTCACCGCAGTCTTCGTTACAGTTGGTGTATTTGGCTTGCGAACAGTATTAGTATATTTGGGCGGTGCAGCACCATTTTGGGACGCCCTGACCACCATCTTAAGCGCGATCGCCCAGTTGTATCTGATGGAACGCTATCTCGAAAGCTGGTATTTGTGGATTGTTGCAGACACGATTTACGTTCCCTTGTATGCCTCGCGCGGGCTATATCTGACGAGTATTTTGTACGCGATATTTTGCTTAATGGCAATTTTCGGACTGCAAAATTTTCAGCGGATTTACTCGGAACAAAAGTTAAAACAGCAGCAATCTTTATGATACTCGGTGTTACTGTAGGCAAATTTTACCCCTTCCACAAAGGACACGACTACTTAATTCGAGAAGCTAAAAAAAAGGTTGACCGTTTAATCGTTCTCGCCTGTTATAAAACAAATCAAGCAGTTGCAGGAAGCGTTAGAGCCGACTGGATTCGGTTTTTGCATCCCGATGCAGAAGTTATCGAAGTGCTCGACGATTTGCCGGAAGCCCCCGAACCTTGGGCTCAGAGGACTCTTGAGGTGCTTTCTGGGCGAAAACCCGATATCGCTTTTTCTTCAGAAGATTACGGCGAACCTTGGGCAAAACTGATGGGATCTCAACACTGTGCAGTCGATCGCGAACGGCTCAAATTCCCGATTTCGGGAACGCAATTGCGATCGCACTTAGCCGAACACTGGCAAATGCTGACTCCCCCAGCCAAAGCCTACTTTGCCAAACGAGTCTGCGTGCTGGGTGTAGAATCGAGCGGCACGACTACCCTGGCACGATCGCTCGCACAGCACTACCAAACTGTTTGGGTTCCCGAATACGGCAGGTGTTACTGGGAAGGCAGGCAATATTCGCCCGATCCGGAAATTTGGGACAGCTATGAATTTGTAGAAATTGCCAAGAAACAAGCTGCTATAGAAGACGATATTGCTACTCGCGCTAACAAAGTCGTTATCTGCGATACAGATTCTTTAGCTACTTGTATTTGGCACAAACGTTACCTTGGTTCCGAACACCCGATGGTCGAGCAAATTGCAGACAGCCGCCGCTACGATTTGTATATTTTGACTCAGCCGGATTTCGGGTTTGTTCAGGATGGAACGCGAGAAAGCGAACATTTACGGATGACTATGCACCAGTGGTTTGTTGAGGTTCTTCAGAAGAAAGGAAAGCGGTATATTACTGTGGGAGGAACGCACGAGTTGCGAATGTCGGATGCAATTGGGGCGATCGATTCACTGTTGGTGTTTGAAGCGTTAAAGGAGCTAGAGAATTAGGAATAAGTGGAGTGCGATCGCGCACCTTTTATTGGCGGGCGATCGCTCTTTTGAAATATCTCTTGCTTCTCTAGATATCTATTAGAATAGTCGAACTAGGCGATTAAAAGGATTGCAGGGAAACGATTCATGAAACTCACGGATTTGCCCCAAGATGTTCTCGATGATTTATGTCAGGATCGACAGTGGCGATTAGATATCGATCCAGGATTTGACAGCAAACACGAATTTTGGATGGCGTGGCATCATTTTCTCAAGTTACCGCAGGAATCCTACTTTGAGATATCCGAAGATAGTCTGGCAGATTTTCTCACAGTCCAAGAGTATAACCTGCTGCTGCCAGTGCCGCGATCGCACCATGCCTGCATCCATCCCATTCGATTGATTCCGAGTGCTGACCAACAGACACTCACCCTGTTTCTTCAGGACTCTTACCATCGTGATTGGTTCACAAAGCCCAGCGATGCCCGTTATGGATTTCTGGCGATATGCGATCGCTATCAGAAGTTTGGTTGCGATTTCTATCTTGCCAGCTATTATCATTTCGCTTACCTCCTCGGAAAGGATTACGAAGTGGCTGTAGCGATTCTTACTCAAAAATTAGGTGAGCTACCGTAGTTGATGTCCGATTGAATGATATCGATTAAGATTAGTTTGTAGTGAGGACTAAAGTCCTTCGATCCTGCGGACTAAAGTCCTCACTACAAACCGGATCGATCGCCCTCAAGCGCTAAGCGGAGGAATTTGACCGGGCATGATATCAAGTATCATCAGCTAACGGTGGCAGTAATGCCTCTAATTGCACGAGTAAACCAGGCAAAACACTTGTAACAATATTCCAAATAACTTCTGGTCTCACTTGGTCATAACGGTGAACTAAAATATTGCGTAAGTTAATCGCATTTCGCCAATCAATTTCGGGATGAAACTGCTGAAACTCGATCGAAACTCTGCGAGCTGCTTCGCCCAAAATCCCCAACTGCCGCTCTACGGCACTTTGCATAAAAACACTTTCCAGGTAAGTGTCGCAAGAAGCATCCGCCGTAAACTCTTGAATCCGACGGATTGCCTGCGCCATGTTCCAAAGTGAAACACTATCCCGATCGTTGGCTTGCATAAATCACTCGATAGGTTTTCAAAATGTTCGATCGCAGATAGGGATTTTCTAACAGCTTTTTTTCCACCAAATCTACAGAACGGTGAAATAAATCCTCTATCTCTTCCTGCATACTCAATAAATGAGACAGCGTGAGGCGGTGGGATGGCTCGTAAGTAACTAATACATCCACATCGCTATCAGGGCGAAAATCATCCCGCAGCACCGAGCCAAACAGGGCAAACTCGATAATGTTCCAGCGCTGGCAAAATTGTGCGATCGCATCTAAAGAAACTTTTAGGCGATCGCTCACTACATATTCTAAATCCGATTGCAACTCAATCATGCGCGAGGAAACCTCCAACGAGAGCAACTAACGTCTGAGTTAAAGTGAAGCAATGGCATCGCTAACTTTCACCATGAGAGTCATCGGATCGATCGGCGAAACAGTAAACCCGCACTTCTGATAAAACTGCTTCGCATCTTCGGAGATAGCGTGTACGAGAATTGCCCGTATCCCTGCAATCTCAGCAGCTTGCAAAGTGCGAAGAATTGCATCCCGCAGCAAAGCACGTCCGATGCCGAGGCCTTGCCAATCCCGATCGCAGGCAAGCCGTCCAATCACCATAACAGGAATCGGATCGGGCATATTGCGCCGGACTTTACCCGTTGCAGTAGTTTGTGCTATTGCTCCATTTGCAAGACAATAGTACGCAATGACTGCTTGGCGATCGCACAAAACATAAGTCCGTGAAGCCCCCTCTGACTCATTTTTCAGAGCGCGGCGCTTGAGCCATTCATCTAATTGACTGTTGCCTGAATTAAAGGTCTCAATTTGATGTAACAAGTTCAGTTTTTCAGGCGGGCCGAGTTTGTCTAAATCTCGATCTAATCCCACGGAGATTTTGTTTTTAGTAATGCGTTTAGCTTCTGATTTGGCCTCGGCGGTGCATCCAGCAGGGCCAAAAATTGCTTAAATTTAAGTTCATCTAACCCAAAAAAACAGCGGTCTAGAATCACATCTTGAGCTTTTTGGTAAGCTGATTCAAGCATGAACTCCGATCGGCTCTTTCCCTGTAATTGGGCCGCGCGATCGATGAGAGCGCGTTGATTCGGCTTAGCTCGAATGTTGATTGTCACATCGCGGGTCTGGCTGACTGATTCTTCAGATGCTGGCGGGTGCATAACAGTTACCTCTGGCTAGACACAGTAGTAATTTGAGCTAGTAGCCCTAGCATATTTATATTATGATTTTTTGTATACACAATGTCAACACATATACTGAAATCTGCGATCGCGGATCTAGTTAACCGCGAGGGAATCGTGAACTCACGCATTGTACGGGCAGCCCCCGCCGCCGCTGATACAGGATCGCTCGGCCTAAGTCCTGATGTTGCCTTTCTAGGTCTGTTTTTGATAGTTGACACAAATTTTTTAAACTTGTGCTAACCCTTGACTACATACTTAAAACAGTGAAAATATGCTAAGACGCAAGCAACAAACAAACCAACCTATGAACTTTTCCCAGAAGTCAGGGGGCAAAAGTGCCACATCCCCAAAAATCAACTCAACACACAATCTCGGCGTCGGAGGATTGCGGAAATTACTTTTTGCCGCCGGAATAGCCTCTCTGTGCGCTAGCTGTCAAAATCCTCAAGCACCCACCGCCACAACTCCCGGAGGCAGCCCCGGAACCAGTCCCGCAGCCACTCCCGTCGCAGTCAGCAGCCCCGGAGACCCAAATACTGTCAAAATTGTCTCCATGCTGCCGATGACAGGCAGCGCCTTGGGTCAAGCTCAAACAATGGTCAACGGCATCCAACAAGCCCTCGCCGAAACCAACTCCAAAGCTTGCGACGGCAAAATCCAAATCCAATACGAAGTTTACGATGACGCCACCGCCGCGGCCGGCAAATGGGACCCCGCCCAAGTAACCTCGAACTCCAACAAAGCCGTCGCTGACGCTTCGGTAGTTGCCGTCATCGGTCACTATAACTCCGGTGCCGCCAAACTTTCCATTCCCGTGCTCAACCAAGCTAACATCGTCATGATCAGTCCGGCCAACACTTATCCGGGACTGACTAAACCAGGAAAAGGCGAAGCCAAAGAACCCAACGTTTATTATCCCGCTGGCACTCGTAATTTCACCCGCGTTGTCCCCGCTGACGACCTTCAAGGGGCTGTAGCTGGCAACTGGGCGAAATCTTTAGGCGTACAAAAAGTCTACATTCTCGACGACCAAGAACTCTACGGCAAAGGCATCGCTGATGTTTTTGAAGCAACTTCTAAAAAGTTGGGAATTCAAGTCCTCGGAAGAGAGGGAATTGATATTAAAGCTAGCGACTATAAGGCGTTAATGAATAAGATCAAAGCTTTAAATCCCGACATGATTTACTTCGGTGGCACTACTCAGAGCAACGCCGGACAAATAATTAAAGACATGAGAAATGTTGGGATGGCGGCTGATGCAGTTAAGTTCATGGGGCCCGACGGCATTAAAGAGCAAGCTTTAATTGACGCGGCGGGCAAAGATGCCGAAGGAATTTACGCTACTTTTGGTGGCTTGCCTCCTCAAGAATTGACTGGTGCGGGCGCGAAGTGGTACGAAAGTTACAAGGCAAAATATAATGCTGAACCGGAAGCTTATGCAGCTTATGCCTATGAAGCTGCTAAAGTTGCGATCGGCGCAATTAATAAAGTTTGCAAAAATGACCGCGCTGCTATCCGCGAAGCTGTCTTGGCAACTAAAGACTTTAACGGGGTACTCGGCACTTGGAGTTTTGACACCAACGGCGACACGAGCTTGACTACAATGTCAGGAAATGTGGTTAAAGGTGGCAAGTGGGAGTTCGTGAATGCGCTCAAGACGGAATAATTAGTCAGTTGTCAGTTGACTGTTGTCAGTTGACTGTTGACTGTTGTCAGTTGACTGTTGGCTGTTGACTGTTGTCAGTAGTGATTTTAACTGGTTCCTAAGCAGAGCCTAGGAACCAATGTCACTCTTGGCCGGCTGGGCTTTCCGATCCGAAAAATTGGAGGTAGAGCCTCCGAATCCGCGTTTCTAATATCTGCCTAGAAACGAGTAGAATGAATGTTCCTAATGCCCAATTTCCAATTCCCAATTACGAATAATTATGAAAAACTGGAAAAGTATTCTCTTATATCTAGGTGTAGTTTATATAGTTTTGCTATTAGGCCCGATCGCCGGATTTGATTTGCCAAAAATCGTTGGAGAAATAGCCAGCAATCCTGAAGTTTTTATCCAACAATTATTAGTCGGTCTTGTCAACGGCGCGCTAATTGCAATTATTGCTTTGGGTTACACTATGGTTTATGGCATTATTGAGTTAATCAATTTTGCTCACGGCGATTTATATATGTTGGGGGCTTTTGCTTCCCTAACTGTGTTCGGGGCTTTTGGGATGCAAGATGGCGCACCTTTGGCTATTGCTATACCGGTGATGTTAGTTGCTTTAATTGTATGTTCGGTGTTTTGTGCTGGGCTGAATATTGTTGTGGAAAAGTATGCTTATCGACCTTTGCGAAATGCTCCCCGTTTGGCTCCTTTAATTTCGGCAATTGGAGTTTCTTTTATTTTTCAAAATATGGGGCTGTTTTGGGGAGGATTGAAAGCTTTTATTCCGGTGATGGGTTCTAATTCTGCTGCGCCGAAAAGTTTTCCCGATTTGTTGCCGCGAGTTGATATTTTCAAAGCTTTGGGAATTCAAACGAGTATTGTATTTACTACAAAAGATTTAATTGTGTTGGTGGTGGCGGTTGTATTGATGGTTTTGCTTCATGTGTTTGTGCAGTACACTCGTCTGGGAAAGGCGATGCGGGCAACTGCTCAAAGCCGCGATGCTGCTAAAATTATGGGAATTAATGTGGATCAGATTATTGCTCTGACTTTTTTGATTGGGGGAGCTTTGGCGGGTTCGGCGGGTATTCTGGTTGGTCTGTACAACAATACTATTGTTTTTACGATGGGGTTTACGGCGGGTTTGAGGGCTTTTACGGCAGCAGTTTTGGGGGGAATTGGCAATATTGTCGGGGCGATGTTAGGAGGGGTTTTGATTGGGTTGCTGTCGTCTTTGAGCGATCAGTATTTGTCGAGCCGCTGGACTAATGCTTGGGTGTTTGGGGTTTTGGTGGTGATTTTGGCTTTTCGGCCAGGGGGCTTGTTGGGCGAGAATGTTCAGGAGAAGGTTTGAAGTTGCACGGGTGAAATAATGGCAAGAGATACTTATCGGGGCTTAAACAAAAAATACGAGCTAAATGAGTTCTAATGCTTGAAGAGCAAGCATATAACGTTAAAGAATGAGCAATGAAAGAGACGACCCCCGCCGCGATGCCCCCCTGCTTTGATAAATGGTGTCAAAGATTTGACGATACAGCGTATTCCCGGTTTATGAAGTACACCGCGCTCTCACGGGGTTTCTTTAGAGTTCTAGCATCATTACTGATTCTGTTGCTCGAAACCCGGTTTCTCGCGATCTACATCTACATGGAATATGCTGTATCTTTGATCGTAAAGCCCAAAAACGGGAGTTTAGGAACTATTTAGGCGGATTATTGGGATATCGGGAGCGAAAAAACCTCTCGCAGATGGTGGCAAACGCCGTCGGAGTAACTTACCACAAATTACACCATTTTTTAACGGCCGCGCCCTGACGGGGTTGTCAACCGATCAGCAATTTGATATTATTGATAGCCATTGCTTAAAGTTGTGCTGTGATTCAAGGTCAAAAAATCAAGACAATGGGAATTGAAAAATAGGTGGGTAGGTTAACTGAATACGGGCTATCCATACGTCGCCATAGTAGTTTTTGAATTGGATTATATGGTCAATGTTGGGCCGAGCGTTGCGGAGGGAGTTGGCATGGAATGCAAGTCATTCGATTTTAGATTTTAGATTTTAGATTTTGGATTGACCCACTCACTCATGCCATCTCAACAATCTACTCCCGACAAATAAGACCCCAAAGTCTAATGGTTCTAGCGCTTGGTTGTTTTAATTTTGGGAGGAATTCGATAAATGACCCAGTTGGGTGTTTCCTGATAGAGTTCCAATGTTTTTTGAATGTATGCAACCAATTTTGGGTTATCTTTTGCTATTTGATTATTGTCATATTTAACAATTCCCATCCAATCGGCTCCCTGGATAATCAGGTCTTTCAAGAGTACAATTAAAGTATCATCTTTTATTTTATCTTCCCAACCAACCCTATTTTTTCCAATGCTGCCTTGATACCTCTGAGGAGGAAAAACCCAGCCACGTCGTTGACTATAATAGATAGCGACGGGATCGCCACCTCCACGATTAGCTATGGTAATAACAAGGTCACTTGGTTGAGTTATTTGCTGCAAAGCTATCCCTAGTTCGTAGCCATTTTTTGCCCAAGGATAATAGCACGATGTCTTTAACTGTTTATAACTAATTCCAGAAATGATTAGTAGTATTGCCGTTATGAGTGCTACTGCAGAAGATGAACCTCCGACTCGCTTGGCGAATGAAGCAAGTGCTATCAAACCATTTCCGGCTAGAGCGGCGGCGGCGGGGTTGACAATATTTAAGTTAGAGGGATTTGAGACGAGCTGTTGAGCACCAATGAAGTAATAAATGGCAAAAGCAAGTATCCACCAATGAAACATCCCTGGTACTGGTACAGCGACATTACTTGACTGCTCCTCAGATTCCTGAGTAGGAAGTTTATAATGAGGAGGAAGGAACAAACCAATAGCAACAAGGAGCATGATGGGATATGTCCAAAGCCAGTTATAAATATGATTATATAGTTTAGGAAAGAAATATTTTTGTTGCCACCATTCACGTAACTGACTATCCCAAAGCCAGTTCCCGCTGCCAGCAAAGTGGTAAGGTGGATAGGTGAGAGAAAGATGTCTCGCCCACAAATAATAGGCAATTACTGGCAGGAGGATGGAAATAGCAGCTACTCCAATTACTATCAGCTTTTTCGGGCGCAGTAATCCTCGATGACCCAGGACAACCAATATTGTATAGAGCATCGGAATGCCAATGATTAAACCTGGTAGTTTGGTTAAAAAGCCCCAAATTGCAAAGAGGGTGGCAAGTAATAAATAGTACCAGCGGTCAGTTTGTAGGTAAGCAATCAGCATCCAGAAACTTGTGATAACCAATGCAACCATTGCCGGGTCGGGAAGGAAAGACCGATCCAGATATATATTTCCTGGAAAAATTGCGAGAATTGCGGCACTCATAAGAGCGCGATCCCGATCCCAAATACGCGAAACTAACTGATAGAAGGCAAATATTCCCCACAAGCTAAACAGGACAACGACGCTGCGTCCCACCCAATCATGCTGTCCCAATAAAGTATAGAGAAGGGCTGTAATATAAGTAACTGTTTGAAATTCCCGTCCATTATAGCTAGGCCCAGGCCCATCCCAGCTAACTTCAGGGTAGAAGATATTCCAATTTCTGCGATAGAAATTTTCTGCCATCATGGCTGTGCTTGACTGCCGCCAACTAAAGCTATCAATAAATGGCTGATTGATATTAATCAATCGCAAAATAGCTGCCACTACAAGAATTGATATCAGGAGATAAGTGGTGTTCCTATAAATTGGAATTTTCATTTGATATCTGATGATATAAAAAAATATCTGACCTGTAAAGCTACGCAGTAAGCTAGTGGAACCTAGACAAGGGCAGCGCTAGCTAACTAACTTTACACCTTGGAAGATATCTTGGTCAAGTGGAGTACGCTAACCAGCAAAGAGGGGGAGCCTTCACAGCCTGTTCCCCCAAAAGGTTGCAGGTTCTCTCCTGCCTAATTCTTGTTTTAATTGTCTGATATGGAGTTGTGCTTGAAAATTCGGCGTTGCTGATTTACGGTATGAAAGACTAAATATGCAAATCATAGAAACCTGTATCCACAAAGCTTAGGGATTTTCAACTTATTTTTTTCATACCCTGATTAACAATAGTCCGGACAGTTTTTATATATAGCAATCCTCGCATCAGTTTCAATAACTGGTTAACTTCCAAGCTTTGCCTGGGAACCGATGTAAGCGAGGCTCGGCCTCGGCTGCGCCAATGGAGGCAGAGCCTCCGGATATGCCTTACCAGGCTCTTCCTGGTAACGAGTATAATCATTTAGGATTGCTATAGCCCAATGGCTTATGCTCGGTTGACTTCGCAGCCCCTGTGGATAATTAAATCAATGTCACATCCACCCCGCTCGTTGCATTTAATTGGACTTTATTTATGATCCTTGCGCCGCGTAAGCTTGTAGTCTCGTTCCAAAAACAGTCCGGAGTATTGGATTAAGCAACGCCAAAAATACTTAATGGGGCGATCGCCCACATTGATTTTTTATTTCCAAGTATAAGATAGCGCTTCTCAATTGAGTGGAATACTGTACGCCCAATTAAATATTCCCTGGTTTGAGCCAGCCAAAAACTTCGCCTAAAGTCAACTGCATTTCCGGCATAAAATTGGGCATCGGGAGTATATCTGTTGGTTCTTGCAAGGAAATCGGCTGCTGCCTTGCGGGATAGGCTAAAATGTTTTTTTCATCGGGATCGAGCAACCAACCCATCTGGCAACCGGCATTCAAACAGTGCAAAATATTGTTTGTGACTTTGGTTTGGCTTTGGGCTGGGGACAAAATTTCTATTGTCCAGTCTGGGTGAGCATTAAATGTATTGGCAATTTCGCCGTCAGCGTCTAGGGGAATGCGATTCCAAACAAAAATCGCGACATCGGGGACAATAGAACGTCCGCCAAAGGTGCAGCGAAGTTCTGGAAATGCCCAAGCAATCCGCTGAGGTTTGCCCGCTGCATTAACCCTCGTGATAAGTTCTCCCTGAATTGTGCTGTGTTTTCCTTGTGGCATAGGTTTTTGTAAAATCGCACCTTTGATGTATTCGCTAGCGGGTTTGGTTTCTGCGAGTTGCAAAAACTCGTCGAGGGTGATAGTTTTTTGAGGTGCTTGTACCATATAGCGATCGCCCGTTTGAAGTGTGTTGGGGTAACAGTTCCAGTATATTTGAAGTTTCGTCACTTTTGGTGCAATAATCGAACTCAAAAGACTCTAAACTGTAGCTAGCCCGATCGCCAGTTTCTAAAACCAACAGTCGATGCGAGAAGAATATGATTTTTTTCTTCCTTCTTCCTTCTGACGAATACCTCACGCCTGATAATTAATCCGTGTATCCGTGTCAAAATCCGTGTCGTGCCTTCATTCTTCCTATGTCAAAAAAAATAATTAATGCGATCAAATCGACTGGTATTTTAGGGGCGATCGCCTCTTTGACGGTTTTGTTATTCGGCGGTTGGAGCGGCACCGTGATCGGCTGGCTGATGGGTACTGCTGCGGGCTTTATGAGCTGTCGGGATCAGAAGGTTTACAGCCCGAAAATGGGTGCTGCGATCGGCAGTTTAGCGGGATTGGGATTGGGAATTTGGCTGTTAGTTGCGAGTGTGGTAGAAGGGGTTTTGATTAGACCTTTGTCTGGTCAACCTGCTGTTGCTTTGCCGACGACGCTGCTGTACGGGATTTGCAGTTTGACGATCGCAATTTTGACAGCTACGTTAATGGGTGCTTTGCAGGGTTTGCAGGGGGAACGCCAGCGACTGGCAACTCTGGTGACATTAGCTTTTATTCTAATTCTGTTTCCGTTTATCGACATTCAGGCTCAGACTGGCTGGATTGCTACTGTAGTACAGATTCAAATCTTTATTATGTTGGCGCTGGGTTTGAATATTACTGTGGGTTTTGCGGGTTTGTTGGATTTGGGATATGCGGCGTTTTTTGCGATCGGCGCTTACACGACAGCTTTGCTATCTTCGGGACAGTTAAATATTGCTTGGAACTTTTGGGTGGTATTGCCGATCGCGGCCGGTGTAGCTGCGATCGCGGGCGTAATCCTGGGTATTCCGACACTGCGGCTCAAGGGCGATTATTTGGCGATTGTTACCCTCGGTTTTGGCGAAATTATCCCGGTTGTCTTTAGGAATTTAACCGCGATTCGGATCGACGAACCAGTCTCGAAGATTGTTGCGGCTGTGTTGGGTAAACCCGAGTTGGTGCTGTGTCTGGTTGGGTGCGATCGACCTTTTAACCTCACCGGCGGCGAAGCGGGAATAAACCCGATCGGGCGACCATCTCTCCCCATCGTCGGCACTTTCAGCACCGGCAACTACTTTCCCTGGTACTACCTAATTTTACTGTTAGTTGTCTTCGCTTACTTCATGATTTCGCGGCTGCGAGATTCCCGCTTGGGGAGGGCGTGGAATGCCATGCGCGAAGATGAATTAGCGGCGAGTGCGATGGGGATTAACCTGGTCAAAACCAAACTTTCGGCTTTTGCGATGGGAGCGACGTTTTCGGGCTTTGCAGGCGCGTTTTACGCCGCCTATATCAGCGCAATTTTTCCCAGCGTTTTCGATTTCTCGGTGTCGGTAATCATCCTGTGTATGGTGATTTTAGGCGGTTTGGGCAACATGACCGGGGTGATTTTGGGGGCTATCATTATCATGTCTGCCGATCGGCTTTATCTGCCACAATTAGCGCAAGTCCTCAAGGGTTTTCTGAATACTTTTGTACTCCCCAGGATTGCAATTCCCCAGTTGCGAGACTTTCTGGCAACCAGTTTAGACCCGATTCAAATGCGCTTATTTCTATTCGGCCTAACTCTTGTTGTCATGATGCTCGTGCGGCCGGAGGGACTGATTCCTGATAAAATACACCAAGCTGAACTTCATTCGGATGCTGAAGCGAGCAATGAGTCTTTAGCCGATGCGAGAAGTCAATAAGTAGGTAAGGGCAAAAACCATAGTATTTTGTAGGCTGGTTTAGCTAAGAATCTAGGATGCAACTCACATTTTGCACCATTCTCAAGAACAGGCAAAATGCCTGTTCCACAATAAAATTCACTCTTTGTGGAACAGGCATCTTGCCTGTTCATAAAAATCTTATTTAGAATGGTGCAACATCTCCGATACAAGGGAGTTTAGGGGTGTAAAAACCCCGTACCCATCTAATGTTTATTTGTAACCAACTACTTAGTAAGGGTGAAAGATTAGCCATGAAAAATGTAACTGGTACTGCTTTTATCGTTGCGGAATTTAGAGCAGAAGAGAACGAAGAGGCAATTCCTCTGTATACTGATCATGTAGTAAAAATATGGCTGAATGAGGAAACAAAAAAAGTAGCTAGCCACATAGCTCAAAGCTCTCCCGCCGCTAAAGAAATGGTTAAGTTGCGGACTAAATATTTTGATGATGTTTTGTCAAATCAAATTTTAGGAGGTTGTAAGCAAGTAGTTATTTTAGGTTCAGGCTTGGATACTCGCGCTGCTAGAATTAATGGAGAAGGAGTGATTTATTTTGAAATAGACGATCGCGCGACACTGCAATTAAAAGCAGAAACTCTCAAAGCCAACAAAATTAGTGCCAATGTTCGCTACATCCCCGGCGATTACATAAAAGACGGTTTAATATCCTTGCTGAAACAGAGTGAATTTGATTTCGCTCGATCGACATATTTTTTGTGGGAAGGAAACACTACCTTGCTTGACAAAAAAGATGTAATATTTGTGTTAGAACAAATTCGCGACAATGTTCATAATTTCCGATTGTCCTTTGATTATATGTCGGAAAAGGTGATTTTGAGAACGACGGGCTACCAAGATATCAATGATTACATAGATAAATACGAAAGTATGTATGCACCGTGGATTACTGGGTTTGAAAAGATTGCAACTTTGGCTGACGAACTCCATTTCAAACTTATTGAAAACTTTTCGACGGCCGATTTACACGCACAATATCGCCCTGGCCGTTCGCTAGAATCTAATCTTTTAAAGTTCTACTTTGTTTGTACGCTAGAAAATGCAGTAGGGTACGTCAGTCCAGAGATTTGACTCAACTGACACAATTGGCTGCTGGCGCACCGCAGAGCGCAGGCGATCGCACTTTGCTGTACCCGAATGCCTCCAAAAGTATTTGCCAATGTCTCAGGTAGGCTAAACTAGGAATTAACCAGCTTGACCGTCACGGCAGCAGGATTAGCCCTCCTCTGTATCGTCTGGCCAAGGTCGAATCACTCCAATTATTTAAAGCTATGACTTTAGCGACCAAACAAATCATTGAAAAAAGCAATGACACCGAAGAAATTAAGGGAGTTGGAGAACAATTTGCAGCGATACAACAATCCTTAGAAAAAGCATTCCCATCTCAAGATGCTCTGGCATCAGAGGAGGGTCTTAGAGAGCTGCTGTCAATCTACGAGCTTTATCTCCATATTGAATCAGAAAGCAATCCTTCTGAGAGACATAAAAGCTTAGAAGAACTTGAACGTAGCGTCGAAGCATTTAAGACAAAGTACAAAGACTTTGCCCCGAAGGAAGCTGTTGATGGCATAGAAAATGTACAACTTTGGGCTAAAATATCTAGAACAATGATGTCTGCCAAATTTTATACGCTTGCTGCATCTGTTGAAGACAACGAAGTAAAGCAACTAGGATTGTTTTACGCAGGACTCATCAATTTATTAGATATTGCAGAAAATCATCTAAGCTTCTTTACCAAAAGAGGTCGCGAATTAGGCAAAGGTCTAGCTCAGACACTAATCAGCTATAAAACATTTGAAGATTATGCCAAGAAAAGACCAGCAGATGAAATCACCAGCCAAGCTATAGCCATAAGAAATGCAGCCAAAGCAATTTTGTGGGAAATTGATAGGCACGACCGCAAAAAATTTTCGTATAAATCACTCTATGAAGAAGCCAACAATGCACTAAAAACAGATGATAAAGAAGAACTCCTTAAAACTCTGCGTTCCTGGCGTGAAGAGTACATTAATGAGCTTGAAAAGCTATCAGACAACTAGCAACCTAATTCATGAGTACGTTAATTTTTTTAGATACGGGTGTCGTCGGAAAACTCATACATCCCGATGTTGAGCAAAGCAAAACTAGGTTGGCTCAAAATGCTAAAAGCGAAGTTAAAGAATCGATTCTAGAAGCAATTGAATGCAATAAATGGTTAGAGACGCTAATAAATAAAGAATATTCTATAGCTATATCCGAAATCGTAAACTATGAAGCAAGGCGCGAGCATATCAGACGAATCCGCGATCGCAAATCTGGACTCGAAGAGAAACAAAAAGCTCTTAAAGCTATTGAAAGGCTAGATGCGCTAATCACAAAAAAAGGAGTTGCATATTTTCCAGTTACTTGCGAAGAGGGCAACGTAATGCAAGAAGCGGCTGAGTTATGGGCTTTTGCACACAATAATTCTTATGTAGCCTACGATGCAGACTTAATCATAGCCGCTCAAGCCGTCATTATTAAGAGAATAGGAATAGACGTAATCATTGCAACAACTGATACCGAAGACTTTAACCGATTGCTACAACAGCACCACATTGAAGCTAGACGCTGGAGAGATATTAAACCTTAGCTGAACTGTCTCTCATTTAATTTTCCACTGTTTTTGTCCTAAAACTCAAAGGGCAACTCTTTAACAACTTAACTAATATCAGGAAATACAACCCAAATGTCATTATTACAAGCACAGCAACTTACAATGCGATTCGGCGGTTTGACTGCGGTCAATCAGGTTAGTTTAACATTGGAAAAAGGCTCGATCGCCAGTTTGATCGGCCCCAACGGTGCGGGCAAAACTACTTTTTTTAATATGCTGACCGGTATCTACAAACCGAGTGGCGGTCAGTTGCTCCTAGAACAGAAGAATATAACGGGTTTACCGCCCGATCGCCTGACAACTTTCGGCATTGCTAGAACTTTTCAAAATATCCGCTTGTTTAACAACATGACTGTCCTGGATAATGTTTTAGTAGGTAGACACTGCCGATTAAAAACAGGTTTGTTGGGTGCAATCCTCCGCCCTCCCGCTGCGAATCTGGAGGAGCGGGAAGCTAAAATAAAAGCGCTCGCTATGCTTGATTTTGTCGGTTTAGGTGTTGCTAAAGCGCCGGAGTTGGCAAAAAACCTTTCCTACGGCGATCAGCGTAGATTGGAAATTGCGCGGGCTTTGGCTTCCGATCCGAAAGTGTTGCTTTTGGACGAACCAACTGCCGGGATGAACCCGAACGAAACGGCTGATTTAACTCGCTTTATTTACCGAATTCGCGATGAGTTGAATTTGAGTATTTTGCTGATTGAACATGATATGAAAGTGGTGATGGGAATTAGTGATCGCGTGAGTGTTATGGAGTACGGTACTAAAATTGCTGAGGGAACTCCGGCAGAAGTTCGCGCCGATCCCCGCGTGATTGAGGCATATTTGGGAAAAGAAGAAGATGGACATGGTTAATGGGTAAATATCTCCATATTTTGATTAAGATTTAGGTAAAGATAGCCCACAAAGAGCAATTATGTTGGAAATCAAAGACATTCACACCTACTACGGAAATATCCACGCTCTCAAAGGAGTATCGCTAACAGTCTCGCAGGGAGAAGTTGTGACATTAATCGGCAGCAACGGGGCGGGGAAAACTACCACTCTCCGCACGATTCAAGGACTGCTACGCCCGCGCCAAGGCACTGTATTATTTGAGGGAAAGCCTTTAGAAGCACTATCTACAGAGGCGATCGTCCGTTTGGGGATTTCTCAAAGTCCCGAAGGGCGGTTGATTTTTCCGCGCATGACGGTGCAAGAAAACCTGGAAATGGGTGCTTATCTCCGCAACGATACTCTCGGTATCAAGTCAGATATGGAAAAAGCATTAAATTTATTTCCTCGTTTGCGAGAAAGAATTAGTCAAAAAGGGGGAACTCTCAGCGGCGGCGAACAGCAAATGTTGGCGATCGCCCGGGCTTTGATGTCGCGCCCCCGCTTGTTATTATTGGACGAGCCGAGTATGGGATTGGCACCGATGTTAGTCAGTCAAATTTTTGCGATCGTCCGTGATATTAATGCTGAAGGAACAACTATTTTACTGGTGGAACAAAACGCCCGCATGGCTTTAAGTGTAGCCCACCGCGGCTATGTCATCCAAACCGGTCAGGTTGTAGTTGCTGGTACGGCTAGCGATTTGCAGTCAAATGAAACTGTTCGCAAAGCGTATTTAGGTGAAAGTTAAATAGGGGCATGGGGCATTGGGCATGGGGCATTGGGCATGGGGCATGGGGCATGGGGCATGGGAATGGGGCATGGGGAATGGGGCATGGGGCATTGGGAATGGGGCATGGGGCATGGGGCATTGGGAATGGGGCATGGGGCATGGGGCATGGGGCATGGGGCACTGGTTATTGGTTATTGAAACTGACAAATAACCAATAACAACCAACAAATAGAAAATAACAAATAACAAATAACCTCTTACCAAGAAACTGGGTCTAAAGCCCCGTCCTTATAGGACGGCTTTAATTATAAGTAATATGAAGAATTATTAAATATACAGACTTGTAAGTAAAAGTTATAGCAAAAGTGAGAGACTATTCCAATGATAGTTTTAGAGTTTAAGTTGAAGGGCAAAGCGGAACAATATCGAATCATAGACGACATGATTCGGACGGCTCAATTTGTCCGAAATAAAACTCTTAGACATTGGGTAGACAATCAAGGGATTAAGCTAGTAGACCTGTACAAACAATGCGCGGTTATGGCAAAAGAGTTTGAATGGGCGGGCAAGCTTAATTCGACGGCACGTCAAGCTTCAGCGGAACGTGCCATTTTTGCTATCCAACGTTTCTTTGCTAATTGCAAAAGGAAAAAACCCGGAAAAAAGGGATATCCACAGTACAAGAAACATACTCGTTCCGTTGAGTACAAGCAATCCGGTTGGGCGCTTTCTACCGACAAAAGAAGTCTAACATTTAAGGACGGTTTTGCTGCTGGGAGATTTAAGTTAATCGGCAGTCGGGATTTGCATTTCTATGCGCCCGATGAGATTAAACGAATCAGGGTTGTGCGTCGTGCCGACGGATACTACGCCCAATTCTGCATCAACGTTGAACGAAAAGAGGAACCCGTTTCTACTGGTAAATTTATTGGCATAGATGTCGGGTTAAACCACTTCTATACTGACAGCGACGGTGAAACAGTTCCTAATCCTCGGTATCTCAGAAAAAGTGAAAAAGCTTTGAAGAGATTGCATCAGCGAGTTTCTCGGAAAAAGAAAGGTTCCAGAAACCGGAAAAAAGCGCTCAACAAGTTAGGAAGAAAGCACCTAAAGGTTAGTCGGCAGCGTAAAGACTTCGCCATAAAGACGGCATTGTGCGCGGTGAAATCTAACGATTTCGTAGCCTAGGTCGAACTTCAGGTGCGGAACATGGTTAAAAACCACAAGCTCGCTAAATCAATTAGCGATGTGGCGTGGTCATTGTTTGCTCAATGGTTGGAATATTTTGGAAAAGTGTACAGCAAAACAGTAATTGCTGTTCCACCTCAGTACACTTCCCAGGATTGTTCAAATTGTGGAAACCTAGTCAAGAAAACTCTGTCAACTCGAACCCATATTTGTAGTTGTGGTGCGGTGTTAGATCGTGATCACAATGCCGGAAAAAACATTTTGGTAAAGGGTTTGAAGCAGGCAGGAATCAATTTAAATACGGTGGGGCACACCGGAATTCACGCTGGGGGACAGACCGATCTCTACTCGCTGGTGGTGACAAAACAGAGATAAGTTCGACTGGATGATCCAAGAATCCCTGCGCCTTCATGTCAGGGAGTGTCAACCTATTTGCGATCGCAACTTCCCCGTTTCCAATTCCGTCTCAAAAGCCGCCCGCACCTTTTCCCACTCCGCTTGGGCTTGCAACAGGCGATCGCGCGCCGTACTCACATCAAAAACCTGTTCCCCTCCAGACTCAACCGCCGCGCGACCCATATACTCCAACTCCTTGCAAACAGCAGAAAAAGACACGGCTCCTAAATTGGCGCTGCTCGACTTCAGCGTGTGAGAAGCCAGCTTCAAACTATCAGCATCGCCCAGAAAAATAGCCTCCTTAATAGTTTCTAAATGTTGCGGTGCGTCAACCAAATATATCTTAATCAGCTCCCCCAAAAAATCGGGGTCTTCATCATCATCTAGCTCGCGGAGATTTTGCAAAATATGAAAATCAATCGGCGAATCGGCTCCCGGTTGAACGCTCGAAGATGCCGCAGTATCACTGTCAATGTCATCAGAAATATCTTGATTGTTTTCCTCTGTTACCGCATCCAATTCATCCCGAATCAGAGGTGAACACTTGCTCAAGGCGATCGCCAACTCTTCTCGGCGTACCGGCTTAGTAATATAATCGTCCATACCTGCTTCCAGACACTTTTCGCGATCGCCCTGCATCGCATTAGCAGTCATCGCAATAATTCTCGGCTTCTTGTTAGCCGGCCATTCCTGACAAATGCGGCGCGTCGCTTCCAACCCATCCATATTCGGCATCTGCACATCCATCAGCACAACATCGTAAGATTGCCGCTTCAGGGCCTCCAAAACCTCCAACCCATTAGCCGCAATATCAGCCCGATATCCTATCCTGTCGAGTAAATGCGTAGCGACTTTTTGATTTACCACATTGTCCTCAGCCAGCAAAATCCGAATCTGACTAGAATTAGTTCCATCCTGTCCGGCAGAATTCGCCGCCACCTGCCTCAAAACAGCAGGCGTCCGCTGCACGCGGTGTTGTTCTTGAGAATTTTCAAAATACTTCAATCCCGAAGTCAAAGTCACCACATTTGAAGCTTCTCCCCTGCCGCTTCTGCCAGTAACATATCCAAAAACTTGCAGCAACACATTATAAAACTGGGACTGTTTTAAAGGCTTAGTTAAAAAAGCCGAAAAATGTACTTCTGTAGTTTCAAGTTTTTTCCAAACTTCCGCCTTACTTAAATAAGTAAACAGCACCAAAGGTAGTGCTATTTTGCGAGGGTTTTGAACTTTGATGACATTCGGATTTAGACCCTCGTCGCCGGACAAATTGCTCAGCTCAAATTTCCGAATCTCCACAGCCAAAGCCACACCGTCCATATCTGGTAGATTCATCGCCAAAATAGCTAAATCGAGCGGCGAGTTTCCTTTGATGATTTCCAAAGCCTCAGCACCGGAAGTTACAGCCACGGGTATCATTCCCCAAGACTCTGCCTGACGGATCAAAACTTGCCGATTAATGGCATGATGCTCAACAATTAACAAGCGCTTACCAGCGGCGAATTCGGGTCTTCTTTCCTCAGCCCGGATGTCATTGGCTTCAGCAGTCACCGTGAAATAAAAAATCGAACCCGAACCCGATATCGACGGCGAAGTAAATTCTGCAGGCGACCTTCCAGCGATACTTTGTCCGATCGCAGAAACTCCCGGTTGAGACTTAGAACTTCCCGGACTTACCTGGCTGACAACCCACATTGTACCGCCCATCATATCGCTCAAACGCTGGCTAATAGCCAGTCCCAAACCCGTCCCGCCGTAATGTCGCGTTGTCGAAGCATCCACCTGCGAAAAAGCTTTAAACAGGCGATCCATCCGGTCTGGCGGAATGCCAATTCCCGTATCTTGGACAGCAAATTGAATCTCGTATTGTTTGCTACGTGCCAACTCTCCCTGGTTAATTACTAGCAGTTGTGGCGCTAGAATATTAATTTTATCGGGCGAACTGTTAGCAGCTACCGGTTCAATTTCCCTAGCCGTACAGCACACCACAATTTCTCCCGATTCTGTAAACTTAACTGCATTGCCCAGCAGATTTACCAAAATTTGGCGCAGCCTCGTGACATCTCCTAAAATGTTTTTCGGAACAGAATCATCAATAAAGTAAGCCAGCTCTAAACCTTTTTCTGAGGCTCTCGGAGCCAGTAATTCCAGAGATTCTTCTATACAGTTTTGCAGCTCGAAGGGGCTGCGTTCCAAATCCAATTTTCCCGATTCAATCTTGGAGAAGTCGAGAATATCGTTAATAATAGTCAGCAAAGCATCGCCGCTGGTACGAATTGTCTCCACAAAATCCCGCTGTTCAGGAGTTAGTTCCATATCCAGCAGCAAGCCAGTCATCCCGATGACCGCATTCATCGGAGTGCGGATTTCGTGACTCATAGTCGCTAAAAATTCGCTCTTAGCTCTGTTAGCAACTTCCGCCGCTTGTCGCGCTTGCTCCAAAGCTTCATTTTGCTCGGCTAACTGTCGCTGTCGCTGAACTTCCGTTTCTAAAAGTTGTGCTTGAGCTAAGGTAATTCCGACTTGCGCGGCAACATCTTCTAACAGTTCAATTTCGTCGGGAGTCCACTGGCGAGTTGCATCGCACTGGTGCAAAGTAATAATTCCATTCGGTTCTCCTTGATAGGAAGTGCGAACAGACAACATAGATTTTAATCCGATGCGGCGGCACATCGGCCCCGAAGATTCCAGCAAAGGATCGGCAAACACATCGGGAGATGCCAGGGCTATATCTTCAGCGAGGAGTTTTTCTGTGTAGGGGTTATAAGTGACAGAAAGTTCTAAATCTAAAGCCGATTCGTGACCGGGTTCTAAGTATTCCGCGACGCAAGGAAGATGGGGATAAGGTTCGGAAAGATAGGTGTGAATTGTACAGCGATTGACACCAAATACGCGGCCGATTTGGGTGGCGGTAGTTTGAAAAATTTCTTGAGTGTCTAAGGTCGATCGCACTTTTTGAGTAATTTGTTTGAGTAGTAAAACGCGCTGGTACTGACGTTGCAAAGTTCGCTCTCGCTCTTCGCGGGCAATTTCTGCGCCGATGTAATTGCCCATCAACTTTAAAATTTCAAAATTCAGCGGTTTAAAAGGAGATTTAGTGGTGCGGGAAGTAAAGCTCAAAGTACCATAAACTCGCCCTTGCACTATTACCCTCGTCCCCACAAAAGCCTCCAACTTGCGGACGCTGTAGGCGGGGTGGTTGCGCCACTGAGTAGTGCCGGCTGATTCGACAGAAATAGGTTCGCTCGATCGCAAAACCTCTCGCTCAAAGGTTCTGCTCAAAGCAAAACCGTCTCCTTTAGCAAATCCAAAGGGAAAATCTTCCGGTACATAAGCCGAAATCACTTCGTAGCGATCGCCCAAAACCCTGCCCACCAGCCCGATATCCATCCCAAACTGACTACAGCCCATTGCCAGCAACCGCATCGTTCGCTCGTCAAAAGAGCCTTCCGAGCTCACCATTACCTCGTAGAGCGATCGAATTGCCCGCTCGCTTTCCCGCAGTTCCTCAACTCCTTCGAGGCGGTTGTAGACATCGTGCAAAGTCCCGAAAATTCCCGCTATTTCGCCTTGGGAATTGCGGCGGACTTGGGCAAATAGTTCCACGGAAACAAAGCCGGAATTACTGTGAATTCCCAAGGAGTTTTTCTCCGAAACCGACTTGGACTTAAATCGCAGTTCTCGCCGTTCAAATTCCGACTTCCCGGACAGCAAAGACTCCAATAAATTTGCACATTGCTCGCGCTCATCTGGATGCACCCACTCTAAAAAATTAGTTTGCAAACTTTCGGAAACCGCATAATTCGTAATTTCCGTCCAAGCGCGGTTGAGGAATTTCCAAACCCCCGCCGCATCTATGTGAAAAATTACTGTTGCTTTCAAAGAGTCAAATAGATGGAATTGTTCTCGATCCTGCTCCCGGTTTTTGACTTCAAACTGCTTGTTTAGAGTAATATCTGTATGAGTTCCTACTACCCGCAGCGGTTTGCCAGTAACGCTGCGTAAAACTTGACCTCGGTTCAGCACCCAGACAGTGCTGCCGTCTTTACAGTACATCCGATATTCTGCTGCAAAATCCGGTGTCTTTTGGGCGAAGTGTTCTTCTAAAGCTGCCTTTACCGAGTCAATATCATCTCGGTGGATGCGACTCCACCATTCCGATCGGCGATTCGAGATTTCCCCTTCTTGGTAGCCCAGCATTTCTTGCCAGCGCGCCGAATAAAAAAACTCATCTGTTTCGAGATTCCAGTCCCAAATCCCCTGATTGTTGACGGCAGGGGGGAGATTTGGCCGCTCTACGAAACTGTGGTGAGAAATTTCAGCCATCTCGTGGCTATTTGCTGCTGTCCGGTGTATTTCTGCTGAGAGTTTTTTGTATTGAGCGTTGCTAGATTCTAGCTGGCGCTGCAAAGCGATTAAGCCAGAATGCAGAGATTTTGAATCCAGCGCTTGTAAAAGGATAGTTTTAGGATTGATAATCCCGATCGGGTGATTTGTTTCGTTGATGACTAATAAAGGCAACTGGCAGTAGTGTTTTTGCAGCAGCGCGACGGCTGCTTCGAGGCTAGAGTGCGATCGCACCAGCGGCGGCGAACTGCTGCAAATTGCTCCCGCTCTAATTTTGTTAGAGTCTCTTCCCAGCGCCTGCAACTGCACGATATCCCGCGAACTTACCACCCCAACCAGTTTGTGAATGTTGGGATTTGTAAATTTGGAATTGTGAGCCCCACCAGTCGAGTGTTGATCGGGGGTTTCAGTGATTAATACATAACTAACATTGTGTCTAAACATCAGTTGCGCCAAATAGCGAACCGAAGAATTAGCAGGAGCGTGAATTATTCGTGAGCCTGCTATTTGAGGGATTTGATAAAGTTTAATTAAACTTGCGGGTAGCTCTACTTTCTGATGCACAATTGGCAGCGGCGGAGGGAACGCGAAAGCCGCAGGTGGCGAAGCGCTGCTAATTGCTTTTGGTGTCGATCCCCCAATTCCCTGCAACAAAAGCACCAAGCTTTGAGAGCTAATTAAACCGACAAGTTCTTCAGCCTCGCTGACGACGGGCAAATGGCTGATCTGATTTTTATCCAGCAGATTTGCTAAGGCAAAAAAGTCGGGAATTTCCGATTCTCGGGCTACAGTTACGGTTCTGATCATGATTTGCTCGATCGCAAATCCGCTCAAAGCAGCGCCGATCGAATTTAGCTGTACGACATCTCGCGTTGTAAAAATCCCCAGCACTGTCTGGCCGCCCGCATAGGGAGCTTTTGAGCCGTTGAGAGGCCGCCCGTTGCCTCCTGCGTGTACCGCACGCGGTATGCCGTTGTAGAAACCCGACTGTTCCCGCAATTGTGGGGAAGTCCCGTTCGTGAGATTTCCGAATTGAGAATTCCCGCGCGGTTCTACCACGAGGACGTAACTGGCTCCTGTGCTACTCATCAGCTCGATCGCCTTTTCTATGGGCGTCTCAGGGGTGACGGTGAGGGGATTGCGGTTGATGACCTGACTGAGGGAGGGAATAAACATCAGGGGGCATAAAAGTGATATTTGTTGGAAAAACCCGATCGCGAGCAGCAGGTTGATTGAGAGGCTTTACCCGCGAGATTTCCCAGCGCCCTCAAAGTTTCTGTACGATGAGACTCACCCATACTTCCAGCATCTTGGCATTTAAAATTAATTCCGTGCCATATCCTGATAATTGACGGCTTCTGACTTTCAGAACCAATGCTATCTGCCAGAGGGCGGACATGAAGGCTGGCGGGCAATTCCTCGCTTAGCATAACTGCTGCGGGTTTACGAGCAAGAATTTCTGCGATTGTCTAGACTGCACCCTACTTTCTCGCCCTCAACCGAATTCTCGCTCGCATTCTGTTTGAGGCAAGATACCTGCACGCTACCAATTTACCAGCGACAGGAGGGGAATCACAACATGACATTTAGGTATTGCAACTGTGCAATTAGGGGTTCGAGGGTTCAAGGGTTCCAGGGCTCCAGGGCCAAACAGGCAGAAAATAAATAATTCTGAGCATAACTAATTCTATCTTATCCCAATTATGACCCAGAGGATTTGAGCTTCAATTCTGGCGATCGAACTTGATGAGAATAGCGCTGTTCCCCGCCAGTGCAAAACTCGCATTGCCGCCCTTGAGCCTTAAACTACCAACAACCTCATCCATTGTTTTAGAACTGAACTCCCGCACCGTGCCATTACCAGTTTTTATCAGCTCCGAAATATCAGCCTTAACAGTGTAAGATGTTGCTCGATCGTTGACAACCAGCAAGTAAACATTCTTGCTAGCATCAAGAGTTGCAACTGCCATTAAATCCGAACTATTAGTGATAGGAAAAAAGGTAGCTTTCCCGCCCTGCAAAGCCCTAATTCCCATCCGCAAAGCATAGTAGCCTGCGCGCCGTTTTCCCCCGTCCCCTAGCAAACCTTCCGCCCCTGCAGGCTTGCCCCAGTCGTACAAACAGAATATGTGACTGCCGTCAATATAATTATCCCCCGGTTGAGAACCTCGAATCAAATTCTTAATCAAATTTAAAGCTAAAGATAAATCGCCGTAGCTCATGTTGTAAGTTCCCCATTCTCCTACCCAAAGCTGCGAGTTAGCGCGGACAGTACCGTTCATCCAGCCGCGAACTTTGCGGGTGTAGTTAGAAATATCTGCATCGTAGTTGTGGACATTGACTGTATCGAAATAATTCGGTATTTCTTGCAAAGCACTAGCCGGCCAATTGCTGCCGCCTATGGTTTTCGGGCCGTGGATGCGGTAAGTGCGATCGGGCAAATAAGTTTTATAAACAAAGTCGATCGCATCTTTTGCCACCTTAACCAATTCAAAATAGTCAGCCCTAGTCCCGCCCCAACCCCGATCGCGATTGTCCGGTTCGTTGTGAATTTCCCAATCATCAACGCGGTAATCATTGCGAACATTCAGCCAATAAACTTTAGCCAAAACCTATTCCCACCACTCGTTCCAATCTTCTTTTGTGCGTGGCGGATTCAGTTGCAGCGCCCAACTCGGATTCCAGCTATTATCAACATTCCGAATACTCACAACCGAGCCAATATTTGCTTGTTTGAGACTATTAAAAATAGTTTTGGCATTGCGCCCAACTTTACCAGGTTTTCCCGACCACCAATAATCGCTACCCTGGGGCGGATGAGTCATAATCTGATCCCAATGCGCCCAATTAATTATATTTGGATTTGTCTTAAGCTGTCACGCATTTAAATTGCATATTCAGGGCGGGCTTTCTGGCCCAACCCCTACTCCCCACAAAGCTTAGATTATTTTTTGACATTCAATTTAAATGCACAACAGCTTAACTTGGGATATTTCGGGCCAGCCGTATTTACCATCATTTTCAGATTCCCATCGAGACATCCCGCCGTAAATGCGGTAGGTATTAATTCCCAAATCTGGCAAATCTTGGATGTCGAAATTGATATTGCCCTAGACGGCACCGATGTAGCGAGTGCTGACACCCGCAGCATTGCCGGAAATTTTAATTGTTTCGATGTTTTGAACAAAAATTGCCGTTGGGCTGTACAACTCAAGGCTGAGGGCGATTAAAATGGCGATGGTAAAATTCCGAATAATTCTTTTTGAGAACACTGGGTTAATCACTCATGACAAACTGCCTAATACCTACTGACTAATTAACTTCAAGCGACGCTGAAGTTCCCCCGCCGCCGTAGCAATTACGACCGCCAAAATCGGGTGCAGCGGCTGGCTGTAGCGAACTTCTGCATAAGTGAGCGCATGAATCACAGTAAAATAGGCACAGACTAGCAACAGCGGCAAAAACTCCCGCCAGCGATGCCGCAAAACTATCATGCCCAAAGCAGCAAATACAGGCAAATTTCGCACCGCTAAAATGCCGACTATCCGTGGCGGCGAAAAGAATAGCCGCATTGCCTTCACATTAAACAGATCCTGATAAGGCAAGTCACTTATAGGGTTTCCCAACCAGAAAAAAACTGCCTTTTGCACACAATACCAGAGATAGACAGCAGGCTCGCGGAGGATGGAAGCGATCGCCCGTTTGGTAAAATAGCGATCGCCCTCAATTGTAAAAGCATTGTGTCCCCCATTCCGAGCCGGATTTAGTTCTTCCTCCCAAATCTGAACAATATGGCGTTTTGGCAGTTTTTCATAAGCCAAATGATAAAACTCTGGACTTCCTTGCCACAGCAGCGCCGTAGAAACGCTGTAAATCAAAAAAGTTTTGTGCGTTCGATAATTGTGGTAAGTCCAAGGTGCAGTAATGATGATAATTGCGCCCAAATAAGCAAGAAACAAAGCAATCTTGCGCTTAAAATGCCATTGGCGCGGCATCAATAGTGGCACAATTGCTGGAAGCAACATCCCTGTCGGGCGACAAAGATTCGTAATTGCCAACAGCGCACCTGCTAATGAAAAATTTTGCCACTGCGGCTGTTCCAATGCCCGCAACAGGCCCAGCACTGTTAAAAGTATTAAAGGCGTGTATAAAACCTCTGTTTGCAGCCGGCTGACATGATGAATGAGGGAGGGATTTATCGCAACTAATCCAGCCGCTACTAAGGAACTTTGAGGGCCAGTAAAACGCCGTGCCAGGATAAAAGTTAGCGGGATGATTGTCGCCCCCAAAAAAGCTTGTACGTAGACTACAGATGCGGGAGAACGACCAAAAATTGCATAGCATCCAGCTATAAAAAAGGGATAAACAGGCGTCCTGCCTGGCCTCTCAAAAAAATAACCGTTCAGCAGATCGTATGCGAAACGTTCATAGCCCGGTTCGTCGCCTCTGAGACGGGCGGTGGTATCGGGGAGAGTTTGGTTGGTGCGCCACGCCAAATAAAGGCGCAATGCCAGTCCCAGCAGCGTCAGACAAATGAGGGCCGAGACAATTATGCGGTGATTTCTTTGCTGCTGCGCTGCCAAGATGTCTGGTGTCATAAAAACTGAC
This sequence comes from Microcoleus sp. T2B6, assembly GCF_036700475.1. NCBI lineage: Bacteria > Bacillati > Cyanobacteriota > Cyanophyceae > Oscillatoriales > Microcoleaceae > Microcoleus > Microcoleus sp. T2B6. The sequence continues at coordinate 59,315 of NZ_JAUBOZ010000019.1, forward strand.
TGCGAAGATTTGATTGGCTTGCTCCCCATTTTTTAGGTTGGGAATGTCAAAAATTATATCATTTCACCTTCCATCTTTTTGGAGAAGAGATGTTTTTATACCACAGATTATATTTAATGTGAACGGGCGAGCAGAACGCCTTACGGAACAGCCAGACATCGCACGATGCAATTGGTCAAAGAACACAACCCCGCACTTTCACCCGCCATCAATCGCGCCTGGATTGACTCGCAGGGGCGTGCGGAGGTAATTGCAATTTACCGCATTCACCCCAGCGAAATGAGCGGGCGCACGACGGAGGGCATCAGCAGTCGGTGAATATCTCTGCTGGCATGGGAATAATAATTTTCTGAGTGAATCGCGATCGTCCTACTCGCCGGCTCAGTAGCATTCCGATCAAACTGGATATGATATTAAATGAACTTACTTGCCAAAAAATCTCTCATGTACCGATTCACTAACTGCGGCTGTTCCTGCTGCACCCAGTGGCTGCAATTAGGAATGTAGTGAATCTGAAAATCCCGCACGTAATCTGCGGTTCCATAGGTTAACTCTTTGCCGAGGGCGGCATCATTTTCTCCCCAAATCATCAGCGTGGGAACTTCCAGAACCCTCCAATTCGGGCGATCGAGAAATCCGCGAGCAATATTGCGGTAATAATTGATAGTAGCAGTCAGAGCGCCCCGTTTGGCAGCCGCATCTTTGTAAGCTTCGATATCTGAGGGGCTAAAGGTGCTTTTGTCAACCGCCATACCTTCCAAAGCAGCCGAAATTGCCTGATAGTCGCCCAATTGAATTAACAACTCCGGCAAAACTGGCAACTGAAACAAAAAGATGTACCAACTTTTCAACAATTGTTGGGGAGTGCGTAGCCCTTCAGCAAACTTGGCCGGATGGGGTAGATTCATCACAATTAATTTATCCACCATTTGGGGATAAGCATAAGCAAAATTCCAGGCGATCGCGCCTCCCCAGTCGTGACCAACTAAGACGCAACTTTCGTATCCCAAACCCTGAATAATGCCCTTGACATCTTGCACAAACTCTGCCATAACGTAAGCAGATTGATCGCGAGGTTTGTCGCTGTCGTTGTAACCCCTGAGATCCACAGCGACGACTTTATAATCTGATGCAAATTCCGGGATTTGATGCCGCCAAGAATACCAAAATTCAGGAAATCCGTGCAGCATCAGCATCAGCGGCCCAGAACCTTGAGTGACATAGTGCAGTTTAATGCCGTTCGTAGCGATAAATTCGTGTTTCCAAGCAGCTTCTAGCACAGACATATTTGATGCTTCCTCTAGCTATCGAGATATCCTAGCAGTTCCTCTCTTTAAGAGGAACCAACTTTAGGCATATGTAGCAATTCTCCCAGCACTTGTAAACTCTTCCTTTTCTCTTCCTTTGTGGAACAGGCGTCCCGCCTGTGCTTCTTCGCGAAAGCGGTTCATAAAAAAAAGTCGCTCGCCCGTTTCCCAAAAATATTGCTATCTCTGTCAAAATAATAGTATAATGTCGCTGGCATCCCGACAACTGTTAAGCCAAAAATTACTCATTTTCGATCGCGCGAAAATCCCGAAGCGCAATAATTTGAGGTGTTGTGAAGGTGCAAGTTCAAGAATTAAGATCGGGCGAGTGTACTAGGAATTAAAGGAGTTAATACTATGTCGGGCGATCGGCTGCAAAACATTGTTAACCGCTTGACAGATCGTCTAAAGCGCGATGTATTAGTTGAAAAATCCCTCTACGATATTCGAGAAGTTTTGCAGAGCGATCGCGCCGTACTGTACTATTTTTACAGACAGTGGCAAGGTCGAGTGACTTACGAGATGTTGAGTGCGATCGAGCTCTCAATCTTGGGTTCAACAGGGCCAGATGAATGTTTTAACGACGAATACGCTGCTTTGTACGAAGCCGGCAGAGTTAAAGCAATTGCAGATATTGAAGTAGAACCAATTAACCCATGCCACCGAGATTTTCTGCGTAGCCTGAAAGTTCGGGCCAATTTAGCCGTGCCAATTTTAACGAAAAAAGGACTGTGGGGGCTGTTAATTGCTCATCAGTGCAGCGGGCCCCGCACTTGGTCGCGATCGGACATTGAATTTATGCAGCAACAAGCACAATATATGGCAATGTCTCCCACAATTCAAGATAGTTAATCTTTCATCCAAAATCCTGCTTTGTGACTATTCGGGTGCATTGTCGGTGCAATGGAAAATTACCAACCAACCAAAATATGGTGTTCTATTGTTAGGCGGAGGTTTGTAGCGACTCATAGGGCTGGATGAGAATCTCAGCGGGAATTCCTAACTCTTGATTCAGCTTCCGAATCATTTCCAGAGTCAAGGATCGTTTGCGAGATAATATCTCAGAAACTTTAACTCGACTGCCAATACATTGTTCCAAATCGCTACCCGACCATCCGCGGGCGTCCATGTAGTATTGAATGGCTGCAATGGGATCGGGTATTGCGATCGGAAAGTGTGCCTTCTCGTAAGCTTCTACTAGGGTACTGAGCACATCTAGGCGATCGGAGTCAGGTGTATTAGGAGGTGCATTAAACAGCAACTCAACCTCTCGAAGGGCATCCTGATAGTCAGTTTGGGTTCTAATTGGACGTATTTCCATATATCAATTTGTGTTTAAATTGTTTCTGCATCTACCTTGTCATACTCGGCATGAGTGCCAATAAAGCGGATAAAAATAATGCCGATGTCATAACGAATGGCAACAATCAGCCGATAGGAATTGCCTTTGATGTTGAACACAACACGATTGTTGGCAATGATGCTGGCATTACCATGAGCGGACTTAACATCGACTGGACTCTGCCAATCGGCGTGAGACGCTTCGTAGTACCAAGTTTTTAGTGCTTCTGAGGCATCTGGATGAGTTTCCCAAAAGCTTCGCAAGGTGCTGCGGGACAAAATACGCATAGAACTTCGTGACTGGAACTCCCGAAACACGAGACAATTGAAATATCGGTTCTGCCATTGTCAGAGGGCAAAGAATAACGTGCTATCTCATCATTTTATCACAGAATCTTTGTCTCTAGGAATAGTTGGTGGCAAGGAGTTTTCGGATGCTGGGGGAGCGAAACCCAAAAATGATATCTTGAGAAAACACACCGCGTTGAATCAATTCTCGCTCGATGTAGATTTCGGTACTGTTGTGTTGAATCCAGATTTGATTTTCGATGATATCGAGCTGCATGGCACACCCATAGATGCGATATTCGTCGCGCCATTCGTTGTGCATAACGAGATATCTATCGCGGGCAATATCGAAGATTAACTGAGCATTTGCGTCATTTTTAGAAAAGTCTTCGAGAAAATCACAAACAATTTTGCGGTATTCGTTTAGTCTATCCATTGGTCGATCGCCTCATGAGTTGGATTGTAAATAATTAGTCGGATTTCATAACGTTCGATGACAGTTTTTGCGGGTTCAAATCTGATAAAACTTTGGTAGGTATCGGTGGGCACTGCCAGATACAGTATACGTTCGGGTTCGCTAGAGACTTCGATGGCAACGCGATAGTTGAGGAATTGACCGAGGGCAGTGTGGAATTCAGAAATGGTGGAGCCACCTGCGAAACTTTTGACTTCTACAGCTATTTTACGTCCTTCTTTTTCAGCGGCGATCGCTTCTTTGGCTGCAAGATCGATGTAGACATCAGCAACACCATAACGTAACTGGTAGGGATCGTGAGTAATCTTCCAGCCATCTTTTTGTAGGGCGATTTTGACCCTGTTGTGGAAGAGATCCTTTGCCATTTTTAGTTTGGGTTCTAATTGGACGTATTCCCCTTAGATAGCATTACGATCGAGTGAGACTTGCTGTTTCCCGATCGTACCGGAATTGATCGAGGGTTCCTTCCTTGATTTTTTCGATCGCCTCCTCAATGACTTCTAGTGGAACGAGGAACCACTCCCTTGGCTGCACTGGTATACCGAAGCGATCCTGTAATTCCAAATCCAATCGAGCGCTGGCGAAGAACTTCTGAAGGAGTGCCTCAAGTCGCTTCCGGTTCATATTTGCCAGTTTGAATTTTGCGACGATTTCCACATCTGCTAGCAGATAGGTGGGGTCTTTCTTGGCGTTGGCAATTCGGCTTTTTACGTCTCCTCCGGTGACACCAATCTTGTGAATGACAGACCGATTCTCAGCAATGAAGGGATGATCCGATTGGCTCCTGAGCACGTAAATGTACCCAGTTGGTAAGTCGTCTGCTGCTTCAATGTGAGAAAACAGGGGGCCGAAATCTGGGGTGGTGATGCGGCGGCTGGCCTTGTCTTTATTTAAAGCACGCTGGAGCGATCGCACTAGCAAATCGCTCTCGGTGGCATTGTCATAAACCACCCTCAGTCGGCAGTCCGATCGACCATAGTCACTGACAAACGGCTCACCCATATCGACCACCATCACCTTCTGCCCATCAAGGATGAACAAATCACCTTCCTTTACGGCCGCATAGTCCTGGTATTTGATGGTTTGCCGTTCCCCCGACTGCAATTGCCGTTGCACTTTGTCAAAGATGGGTTTGAATTCATCAAAGTCCTGGCAGGGAGTCCGTTGGGCGATTTCCTCGGCTGCTTTGATTTCGCTGCGCGATCGCACATGAGTAAGCTGGGTAACATCGTTCTCTGAGGCTGTATCGATGCCAAGGGAGGTCAGCAGTGCTTCATCTGTCAGATTGCTTTCTGCGATCAGGCTGGTATCAGTCTCAGCATCTAACAGTCCGCGTGAGTCTAGCGGTTCTAAGACTGCGCGACATTCCTCCGATTCTCGCAGGCGATCGAGTCGCACGGCATAAAGTCGCTCGAAGATATCCCGATCTTCCCCATGCTGGGGCAGTCTGCCATATTCTTCCACAAACCGCTCGATCTCCTCAAAGCCTGCGACGATCCGCTCTTCTCTGGCAGAACGCTGGCCGGAGGGTTCGGGGGTCATGTCCATGCCCAATTCACCGAGCAATTCCAAATCATCATCGGTGGTGTACTTAGGCATTAGTTTCCTCCTTCACTTTGCGTTGCAGGAAGGCAACTCCTTCTGCCATCCGTTTTTCCCAGGGATCGACTGCTGTGAGAGAGGGCAACCTGCCTTTTTCTTGCTTGAACCGCAGCGCCCGTTTGGCTAATTCCCGCGCTTCTTCCACGCTAAGGGTTACTCGCTTAGCCGCAATGACTTCTGCCACCTGCTTCAGCCGTTCTTCGCTCATGGACTTAGCTAGGATGGCGTAGGCTTCCCCAAAGGGATTGATGCGATCGATCAGATCCATATCGAGATCTGTTACCGATAGGGCGAACTTCCTCACCCCATCGAGGAGTGAGGTGTTTTTCGCTGCTTCCCCACCACCAGGATTTGTGGCGTACTGCCCACCACTTTCGTTCATGGTTTTTTTAGCTTGCTGGACAAGGGTTAGGGCGGCGATCGCGTGTTGGCGGACGGCTTCTCGATCTTCCGCTTCTAGATTTGGGAACTTCTCTTTGACGATTTTGCCCATGCGAACTTGGGTTAGTTCTTCCGGCACCAGTTCTTCATCAAACAGGCCGCGCTCGATCGCAGGCTTATCTTGGACAAAGGCCGTCACCAGTTCGGTCAAGTCTTCGCGGCAGATGCGTTCGGCTTCCGGGCTCTTGGGTTCGGCTAATCCCTTAATTTCCATTTGAATCAGGCCTCTCTCTGGATTGATGCCCACGTTGCACTTGCCAGGATTGTACCCATCTTCTCCGTAGTCGAAACCGGGTGTTGGTTGATTGTCGGGGCGCTTGGGTTTGAACTCGAAGCGTGGCGCGAGCACTTGCTCCATCAGTAGGCTGGCTGCAATGGCTTTGAGCGTGTCGTTCACCGCCTCAGTGACTGCAGATTCGGCGGCATCCGGCTCAGCAATCAGGTTGGTGAACCGAGCGCGGGTTTTCCCTGGTGCATCGCGGGTGGCGCGACCGATAATCTGAATAATCTCTGTCAAACTGGAGCGATAGCCGATCGTCAGGGCGTGCTCGCACCAGATCCAATCAAAACCCTCTTTCGCCATGCCGAGGGCGATGATGATGTCCACACGATCGCGATTGTTCTTCTGGGTGGGGTCTTTTAGGGCGGTGGCGACTTTATCCCGTTTGGTGGGGTCGTCGTCTACGAGATCGGCGATCTTGAGGATTGTGCCGTCGGCGGTTTTGACGAGTTGAAATCCCGTGTTGGGATCGGTGCCTTGCCATTCGCCCAGTTCCTCGATGATGTGTTCCACCTCGCGGATCTTGTCCTTCGTACTTTCGCGGGAGTTGACGTTGGGAATGTGTAGGATGGTTTTCTCTTTGGGGTTTAGCACCTGCACGATTTCGTCGGTGTAGCTACCCGCGTAGAAGTAGTAGCCAATGTCGAGTTGCTTCAGGTATTGGTAGCCGTTGAGCTGTTCGTAGTAGGTGTAGGTGACGGTATCGAATCGGGATTCGTCTTCGGGGTGCAACACAGCTTCGGCATCGCCACGAAAGTAGGAGCCGGTCATGGCTATGATGTGGGTTTTGTCGCGGGCCATGAGTTGGCGGACACGATCGCCCAGCTTGTTGTCTGGGTTGGACGAAACATGATGAAATTCGTCTATGGCGATCAGGCGATCGTCTAAGACTTCGATACCGAATTTGTCTACGGCAAAGCGGAATGTGGCGTGAGTGCAGACCAGAATCTTGGCACCGCTGGCTAGAAACTTCTGCACCGCGCCCACTTTGCCACCGTCGTTTCCCGGTGCGTCGCAGAGATTCCACTTCGGTTCAACTTGCCAATCGGCCCAAAAGCCAAACTGACTTAGAGGTTCGTTGTGGAAGCTGGAGCCGATCGCCTTTTCTGGCACGACGATGATAGCTTGTTTGAGGTGCTGGTTCTCTAGTTTGTCCAGGGCGATGAACATCAATGCCCTACTTTTGCCGGAGGCGGGGGGCGATTTGATCAGGAGGTATTGTTCGCCGCGCTTTTGGTAGGCGCGTTCTTGCATCGGGCGCATACCGAGGGCGTTAGGGCGGGTGGAGGTGCCATCCTGGGCGTAGGTGACGGAAACTGAGGGAATCGCGATCGGTTTGCTCATGGGTGGGAGTGTTTTTCTTTGAGAATTGCTAAAATCGGTTTGCATTTAAGCACTTTTTTGTTGATATGTATGCGTTTTAGACTTCGAGACTCGCCAGCATCGATTTGCGTTAAAGCACTTTTACGCCCAAAAAGGGAGGTAACGAGTCTGTTCTAGCCGAGCTAACAATTAGAATCAATATCGCCCATGACAGCAAGCGCCAACTTAAACTTAAGTTCTTCACTGAAATCTTCCTCAAAAATAAGAGACTCAATCAGCTCGCATAGAAACTCTTTAGAAATTTTCCCTTCTGCTATCCAGACGGCAATATTTTCCATTTCTAGTACAAACTTTTTCACTAAAAAATCGTAACCATTGAGCTTGAGAAAATAAGCTCCCAATGCAATACTAGAGCGTTTATTTCCATCAATAAAAGCATGAAACTTGTTGACAGCAAAAACTAGGTGAGTTAACTTGTGGTGAATCTCAGGGTAATAGAGATCGTTTTGAATATGTTCTAATGCACTCTCTAGTAGAGTCGGATTATTAGAACCCGGAAAGCCCCCTGATTTTTCGATAATCCAATCATGCAGCTCGATCGCATAATGAATGTCAAAGTAAAAGAAATTTGCTGGCATAACTTACCGATCCTTCAATCGCTTAAATACAGCCAAAAGAGCCGGATCGGAAAGTTGCTCTTCTAAAGAACGGCTGGCTTCTCCTAAAAATTTCTCAAAGTCGCTCTCTGGAACACTTTGGATATACGCTTCTAATTTTTGATGCAGAGCATCCCGAAACCCTAGATCGCGACTAGCCATTTTGATGCGGGCATCTTCAATAATGGGTTTTAGATAGGGGTTTTCCTCTGCCGATTCCAATAGCGAATCAACCTCTTTCTGTTTCAGCTTTCGTCCCACCTTTTCTGACTCGGCTTTCAATTCTGCTGCCAAACCATTCTCTAGACTGGCAATGGCGATGAGAACTTCGGCATACATGGTGTCACGGGGGCAATCGTTTTTACCCAGGCTTAGGATCTGCTTATATTCTTCGGCTTTCTCTCGGAAAACAATCTGATACACTTTGTTGGTGTAAATGCCATACTTAAATTTGCCCATGTCGAGGTAATTATCAAGGGCATCGGTAAAGGTTTTACGATAGCTAAATTCTTGATACACCGCAGGTAAGTAATTGTTATCTCTCTGGTTAATATATTTGGTATGTCCGCCTGCCCTTTCTGCCATTACGTCAATCACGATATCTAAGATGCGCGATCGAATTGCACGGGCTCGCTCGCTCTCTACCAGCACCATCGCTAGGTTGAGGGTTGCCCGAAAGGTGAACACACCTAATGTCGGGGTTTTGTTACCGTAATCAGTTACGGAGACATCCAGCAAAGCCTTGAAATCTCGAAGTTTCTGACCTCGTAGCACCCTATAGCCATTAGTCTTCAGCTCATCGTTGTGACTGGATAGATACTTTTCAATTGTACTTTCGCTGATACCGAAAATCTCAATCAGTTGTTGTTTGGTAAATAGCAGTTCTTCTTCATAGTAAGTGCCTCCTAATCCTAAGTATTCTTCTATTTTTTCTAGGGCATAGCGATTGTTGAGGATATTTTGGCGATCGCGTAGCGATGAAGTTAAATCTTTTGCCATTATCATTTTTTTCCTTGGGTTTTACGTTTGGCAGACTTTTTTTGGGGAGTTGTTTGGGCGGTGAATGGGTTATTGACAGGTTTGTACTTGAATTATTGCTAAAGTCCATTTTCAGAGGCGCTCTTTCCAGTAGCTTGGATCGCGACGACAACTCACGATCGCCGCAATCACGATTCGATCGGGATAGACTCGATACAAGATGGCATAGGAAAATTTGAGGGTCAAATACCGACGAATCTGACCTTCAACGATCGGCCAGCGCTCTGGTGCTCCAATAATTTTAAATATGGCGTTTTCTATCGTGTCGATGAAATCCTGGTGTCTGTCTTGTTGGGCAAAAAATTGCACAGCCTCTGCATATTCTTGCAGGGCTGCTGGGTGAAATTCATATTTCATTGCTGTGCAAGTTGCCGTATTTGGGCTAAGGCAATATCTCCGGGAATAGTTTGAACTGCGCCGCTATCAATTTCGGCAATGCGTTCTTGAGCTTTCTGCACGCCTTCTAATAAAATATCTCGATCGATTTGTCTTTCCATGCTCTCCACAATTTTGTCAATGAGGATAGCTTTGGCTGCATCTGGTAATGCAGTGGCTTCTGAAATGAGTTGGTCTAGGGTTAGCATTGGCTCGTTTGGCTATAAGGGGCTAGTCTGATTTTAACATTTTGTATTTAACGGGTCATTTTGGTAGCTCGTAGGCGCAAGCCGGGGCGCAGCCATCGCACTTCTCCTCATTTACCTCCTTTAGGTTTGGCAGATTTTTTCGATGATGCCTGCTGACTGGTCATCTTTGTATACAATTCAAACAGTTTTTCCAGGCGTTCGGTGTCGTTTTTGAAGCGGCGACCGATGTAGATTCGTTCCAGGATTTCGTCATTGCGATCGTGCGCTTCTCTAACCAGAGGGAATTCGGTATCCATGCGATCAGGGGCGTACATATCGGCAATGGTAGCGGGGAAGTAGTGTTCTCGCGCTAGTAGAATGTCTTCGGCGCAGCGGGTGAGGTCGGCTTTGTTTTGCTCGGTGAGGGTGGGGACGGGGAAAGTGTTCCAGCCCATCTTATTTGAATAGCTATAATCAGTCTTCATTCTTCCGCATACCGCAGCTATCCAGCACAAGTGCAAAGTGGAAGAAAGGATAGAAAAATTCCATACCTCAGAATCATAAATAGCATATGATTTATTAGTCATAGAACAGGATATTCCTATTAAATTAGGTGTTAAAAAAGCTCTATTTTCAGAACTAACAAGAGGTATTGCAATAGTTGAATATTTTCCACAGTTCATTTCTCTAAACTGATGAGGCTTGGAGGCCATTGCTCGTGTTCCTATATCAGAACTTGTTAAACGCATTTTTTTTACTTTTTCCACTCTTAATCGAATGGAGTCTATTGCAATTGCTTCTTTTAATTCCTGATCTTCAATCCAAATACACTGTCGTGACACCCCACTAATAATCTCGGCAGATCCCAATAATGGTCTCAACCACTTCTTTTTCTGAGATTCAGATAGCCCCAAAGAATCAACATCGCTAGAGTGAAGAATAAGATGTCCTCCGTCATAAGGAGCATTTCCCAAGTTCATGACAGACAAATCACTAATTGGAGCCGACTTTCCCTCTACTATGACATCATTGCCGGGAATTAAATATGGCCCGATTTTATTTGTTTTTATCTCAATATTTGAGCCATCTTTTGAAGTGTTAAAAAGTCTTTTCAAAGACGGTTTTATATGAGAAACACCAACAATAATAACAATTACACCAGCATTGTTGCTTGCAAGATTCTGCCACTTGAACGATTGGTGAGCAAAGAAAATTTCCAATCCAAGATTAAATATCAATGGCCACAGTACAGGCACTTGACCACCTTGACATATTGAATTAGTACTAACAAAAGCAAAACTGGTTTTCGTATATTGAGCGAGCAGAGCAGCCTTGAAAAACCATGCGGCTACGTAATCCAAAGTTCCGTAACGTCTGATGTGATCCTCAAAAATGAATTTTAGATCTTCCTTTTCCCTTTGGGTTTGGTTTTTAGTTCCTTTATACGGCGGATTCCCACAGATATACGTTTCTCCGCCTTCATTCTCAAAATCAATCTCCGCCTGATCCAGCGGCGTGCTAAATAAATCCAAATCTTCCTGCTGCACCTTTACCCCTGTCCCCGTCGGTGGGCAAACACTCAACCAATCCAACCGCAACGCATTACCGCAGGTAATCCAGTTGTCATCCTTCAGCGGCAAAAACTCCGCCAGTGCCAGCTTTGGCCCTCGATACATCACATCACATTGATACTCCCCAATAATCAACGCCAGCCGCGCAATCTCACAGGAAAAGTGCCGGATTTCAATGCCCCGAAAATTTGTCAACGGGATGTCAGAGCGGCGATCTGGCTCCCCCCGACGGCTGTTAATTTCTGCCTCGATCGCCCGCATTTCCTTATAGGCAATCACCAAGAAATTCCCCGATCCACAAGCCGGATCGAAAACCCGAATCCGCGCCATGCGCTGCCGCAAATTCAGCAACTTACGGGCGTTGTCCCCCGCTGCCTCCAATTGCTCCCGCAAATCATCCAAAAACAGCGGATTCAACACCTTGAGGATATTCGGCACGCTGGTATAGTGCATCCCCAACGCACCCCGCTCCTCATCATCCGCCACCGCCTGAATCATCGACCCGAAAATATCGGGATTAATCTTTGTCCAGTCCAGATTGCCAACATGAAGTAAGTACGATCGGGCAATCTTGCTAAAACGCGGCACCGCCACCCCACCCGAAAACAGCCCTCCATTCACATAGGGGAATCTATCTGCCCAATTGCGAATCTTCGCCGCCTCCCGATCCTTAAGTGGCGTACACATCGCCCGAAACATCTCCGACAGCACCTCGTGCGTATTCGACGAATCACTGGCACTCATTTGTTCGATGGTGGCAGTGAAGAGGGCATTGCTGTGAAAGATATTCGTATCCTCCGCGAAGAAACAGAAGATTAGTCGCGCCATGAAGTGATTTAACGCTTCCCGGCGATCGGCCTTGTCCCACTCCGGGTTCTCCTTCAGCAGCTCGACATACAGGCGGTTGAGGCGCCCCGTAGCCTTGATATCAAAGGCATTCTCGCGGATCTGCTTGACTGTCGTAATGCCCGCCAAGGGCAGGAAAAAACCGAAATGGTTGTGAAAGTCGGGGTAATCGCAAGCGACTATCTCCCCATCAGCGAGGTTTTCCGCCTCAAAACTTTTGCCATCGGTGGCCAGGATAAACTTAACCTTATACCGAGCCGTCGCCGCACTATCCCGCAACGCCGTGAGGGTGTTTGTCACCTCGCCTTCCGGGCAAACCTTCACATGGATATTGTTGCGCTGGAGCACGCCACCGAGATCCGATTGGTTTGAGCCACCGCTTTTGCTTTTGATCCGCTTGAGAGTCGTCGGCTTGTTACCAAAGGCTTCGAGGAAGGCAAAGGGGAACTCTTCCGAGTCAAAGGGCGCTTCAGCCAGCCTGGAAACTGCTTCTTCGATTTCGACTGCATTCATACTTCGACCATAGGTAGCTCAGGGGCGGTAGCTCAGAGGTTCCATTATCACCTCTTAACGCAATTTTGGATTTTACCTTGATTTTCGATTATGGGGGTTGCGATCGCGGCGTTTTGGGGTGGAGGGCGATCGCCTACATCTTTCTTACTCCCCATCAGCATCTCCCTTCCTCGAAGGTTAGGTGCTTTAGTGAGAATTAACTAACAGCTACAGCCTCCCCCAAAGGATGCTGCTGCAAAACCGCTTGCAAATACTTCCCAGTATAAGAACGAGGATTTGCCGCCACATCCTCCGGCGTCCCCGCCACAATAATTTCGCCGCCCTTATCTCCCCCTTCAGGCCCCAAATCGATCGCCCAATCGCAGCACCGAATCACATCTAAATTGTGTTCGATTACCAAAATTGAATTACCCTTATCCACCAATCTTTGCAGCACATTTAACAAATGGTGAACATCATAAAACGACAAACCAGTCGTCGGTTCATCAATCAAATAAAGCGTCTTCCCAGTAGCGCGGCGCGACAGTTCCGTTGCCAATTTCACCCGCTGCGCTTCGCCTCCAGAAAGCGTCGGCGCCGGCTGTCCCAACTGAATGTAACCTAAACCAACATCAACCAAAGTTTGCAGTCTGACGCCCGCCCTGGGAATATTTTTAAACATCTCCAAAGATTCCTCTACAGTCATGTTCAAAACATCAGAAATCGACTTGCCTTTGTACTTAACTTGCAGCGTTTCTCGGTTGTACCGTGCACCCTTGCAAACCTCACACTGCACGTAAACATCCGGCAGAAAATTCATCGAAATCACATTTACGCCTTGGCCGCCGCAAGCTTCGCACCTTCCCCCTTTCACATTAAAAGAAAACTGCCCCGCTTTGTAACCTCTTGTCTTCGCTTCAATGCTTTCTGCAAACAAATCCCGAATCACATCAAAGACTCCCGTGTAAGTAGCGGGATTAGAACGCGGAGTGCGGCCGATGGGAGATTGGTCAATTACAATTACCTTATCAACCACATCCTCTAGAGAGCGTTCCCCTTTAGTTTTTAGGGCGTCCATATCGGGTGGTAAAGGCACTTTTTTTGTGATATAATGTTGCAGTGACGGGTACAGCAATTCATTGATTAAAGTTGATTTTCCCGAACCGGAAACGCCTGTCACGCAGACGAGCTTTCCGAGGGGAATTTCCACATCGATATTTTTTAAATTGTTGCGCGTCGCCTTTATGATTGAGAGAGCTTTGCCGTTGCCTTTTCTCCTTTCATTAGGGGTTTCAATTACTCGCTTTCCCGACAAATAAGCACCAGTCAAAGATTCCTCGGCGGCCAGCAAATTTTCTAAACTTCCTTGCGAGATAATTTTGCCGCCGTGCACCCCAGCGCCGGGCCCGATATCGACAATGTGGTCGGCCGCTCGCATGGTTTCTTCATCGTGTTCTACGACAATCAAAGTATTGCCTAAATCGCGCAATTTTGTTAAGGTTTGCAGCAGGCGAAAGTTGTCTCTTTGATGCAGTCCGATGCTGGGTTCGTCCAAAACGTAGAGAACACCAGTCAAACCAGAACCGATTTGAGTTGCTAGCCGAATTCGCTGGGCTTCTCCGCCAGAAAGCGTCATTGCTGCGCGGTCTAAAGTTAGGTAATCTAACCCGACATCGAGCAAAAATTGCAGCCTTGCTTTGATTTCTCTCAGGGCTAAATCGGATATTTGGAATTGCCGATCGCTCAATCCCAAATTATTTACTCGTTCGCGGCATTCGCGAATCGAAATACTGGTTAAATCTACAATTCCGTACTGTCCCAACCGCACCGAAAGCGCCTCGGGTTTCAAGCGTTTGCCGTGACAAACCTCGCAAGAGCGATCGACTCGATACTGTTCCAGCTTTTGCTTGATCAAATCAGAACCAGTATCGTCGTACTGGCGCTGCAACATGGAAATCACGCCCTTAAAATCTCTCCTCAAATCGGTGGTGTTGCCGTCTCGCTTCTTACTTTCTGAAGTACCCTTGGACTCATTGCCGTACAAAATTACCCGCTGGTGTTCAGGCCTTAATCGATACCAAGGAGTGTCGATATCAAACCCGCAAGTATCAGCAATACTGCAAAGCAAAGAGAGATAATAGGAATTGTCTTTGTCTGACCAAGGTGCGATCGCACAATAAAGAGGTGCTTTCTCGTCGGGAACTACCAACTCCGGCGCAAAAGTCCGCAAACTCCCCAAACCGTGGCAGTTTTGGCACGCGCCGTAAGGCGAATTAAACGAAAATAACCGGGGGGAAAGTTCTTCCATTACTGCGCCGTGTTCGGGACAAGCAAAGTTTTCGGAAAATACGATCGGCCCCTGTGGTTGGGAATTTTCTTCAGTCGGCAACTCTTCAATAATCGCAATTCCCTCAGAATGGCGCAAACAAGTTGCCAGAGAATCAACTAAACGTTCTTCTAAACCGGGTTTTTTAATTAACCGATCGACAACTATCTCGATATTGTGCGTATGATTTTTATCTAATTCGATATTTTCCGAAAGTTCTAAAATTTCTCCGTTAACTTTGACGCGAATAAATCCTTCCGCAGCTAAACTCGACAATAATTTGCGGTGAGTGCCTTTTTTTCCGCGCACAACTGGTGCCAGAAGGTGAAAGCGAGTGCCGTCGGGAAGTGCCATGACTCGATCGCACATTTCATCAATTGTCTGCGGCGCAATGCAGCGATCGCAAATCGGACAGTGCGGTTCGCCGGCTCTGCCGTAGAGCAATCTGAGATAATCGTAAATTTCTGTAACAGTGCCAACAGTCGATCGCGGGTTGTGAGAAGTTGACTTTTGGTCGATCGAAATAGCCGGACTCAAGCCTTCGATCGCGTCCACATCGGGTTTGTCCAACTGTCCCAAAAACTGGCGCGCGTAAGCGCTGAGAGACTCGACGTAGCGGCGCTGTCCCTCGGCAAAAATTGTATCGAAAGCCAGGGAAGACTTACCAGAACCGGAGACGCCAGTAAAAACGATCAGGCGATCGCGCGGCAGTTCCAGATCGATATTTTTCAGGTTGTGCTGTCTCGCACCGCGAACCCGAATCGTATTTTGGTTGTTAGAGTGAGAATCCGTCACATTATGCCCGTTGCGGGATGCACTTGGCTGGCTGTTTGAGGTTTCGGCGCGTTGGGACATGAGAGTAGTGCAAAACAGTGCTTAACCATCTTAGCGCTGCCGATCAAATAGCTGGCATCCAAACTCAAGAATATCAAAGAATAGTCAAATAAGTTTCCGTCGGCCCGTCGGGCAAAACCTTCAAACTTTGATTTTTCAAATCTATTTCAATTCCCAGCGCTTCCATCGGAATCACACCTAAAAGTGGCGTTTTCCCCTCTGGCAATTCCAAACACTCAAAAGTCCCTTCGCGCCCGCACAGAGAAATCGAAGCATCCCGAAAAATTTTCGCCTCACTAATACCCGTTGCAGTCTCAACAACCACTTGCTTGAGAATTTTCAAACCCAGTCTGGCGATGACATCTTTAGGCAAACACAAAGTTGTCGCGCCCGTATCCACCAAAACATTTTCTAGAGTAACAGACCTGACTTGCTCGATGGGAATCAGACCATCTTCTGCTTTCCCTTCATCCAGCCGATTCGTAATTACTAGGGTTGTGATAACTTTTCCCATTGGAGTTTCCGTAGTTGTTTCCATTACGATCAAATTATCATAAATTGCTGCTTTAATTTTAGCACATAGTTCCACATATTTTAGGGCAATACGGTTCATTTAAAACTGTTTATTCCCCGGAGATCCCCCTAAATCCCCCTTAAGAAGGGGAGTAGGGGTTGACTTTGAGTAAGTTCTTGTCCCCCCCTTCGTAGGGGCGGTGCCCCCGTGCCCGCCCTTGGCTAGGGGGGATCGGGCTTAACTGAAGCCTATTGTATTGTAGGGCGATGCACTCCCCATTCGGCACCGCCCACCTGACGAATAGCTCTAGCTAAATCATCAAATTATTGCACCCCAATAAATTTGTGAGTTTGCAAAGATAGCCTGTAACTAGGATTTTGTTTCAGAAGTTCCAAAATAATGGGAATTGCGGATTTTTTTGACTTCCATTCTGGTTGCAAGAACACCGGAATATTCACATTATTTTCCAAATGCTTGTGATAAAATTCAACTTCTTCGCCAGTGCTAACCACTAACTTAATTTCATTTGCTCTCGTCCAAAAAAGCTCTTGCACCGGATATTTAGGATTGACGTGTTCCTTCGGAGAAAGAGTAATCCAAGCCTGCGGGGAAACATCCTGCCAGCAAGCACCCGAAGTTTCAATACTCACCTGCTTGTCAGCTTCTAACAAAGCTTCAACTAACTCAGGCAAATCGCGGTGAATGAAAGGTTCGCCACCAGTAATGACCACCCTCGGAGACTGCAATTGAGCGAGCAATTGGGCGATCGACTGCGGCACAGACGGCAAACCTTTGCCCCCATTTGCGTAGCCTGTGTCGCACCAAGGACACCCCACAGGGCAACCTGCCAATCTAATAAAATCAACTAAAGTCCCCGTCCAGTAACCTTCGCCTTGAACGGTACACTGAAAAGTTTCGTGAATTGGTAATTTTACCTGTAAATTAGACACCCGAAGTTACACCTCTGATTAACTAAAAAATACATCATTCTGTAGAGTGCGCCCAGCGCACCTTACTCTATAATTTTGAGTTTATAGGGTGCGCCCCGCACACCTTAGTCTATATATAAAACTGACTTGTATATTCTTGAATAATTAGCAGTTTGTGGCAATTTAAAAATGAACCGCAAACCGCAAACAACTCTTTAATTATGCTGTTCCGGTTCCATCATAGTAGCCCAACGGCGTTTCAAGGCCAAAGTCAGTCCGTCAGCAATGGGGACAACACTGAGAGTAACTCTGGGATCGTTACGCAATTTGTCGTTGAAACTACGAATGGCGAGGGTGCTTTCGTCTTGTACTTGAGGATCAGCAACTCGTCCAGACCACAGAACATTGTCAATTACAATTAAACCGCCATTGCGTACAAGTTGCAGCGATCGCTCAAAATAAGCCTCATAATTTTCTTTATCGGCGTCGATGAAGGCAAAATCAAAGGTTCCAGCTTGTCCCTCGCCTATTAGTTTGTCGAGAGTATTTATTGCTGGGCCCAACTGCAACGAAATCTTATTAGCCACGCCTGCTGCTTCCCAATAGCGTCGTGCGATCGTAGTATATTCCTCGCTGACATCGCAGGCAATAATTTGACCGTTAGGAGGCAGCGCTAAAGCTACGCAAAGCGAGCTATAACCAGTAAAAACGCCAATTTCTAAGGTTTTGGTCGCTCCCATAAGCTGCACCATGAGCTCCATAAACTGACCTTGTTCGGGAGCAATCTGCATCATACCCATAGGATGCTTAGCAGTTTCTTCCCGTAGTGAAGCGAGAATATCGGGTTCCCGCAGAGAAATAGATAACAGATAATCGTAAAGTTTATGTTCTAGGCCAAGAGTTGAGTTCGTCATCGGTTTGTCCTTGCTGCTGACTTTTGATTTGAGATTGTAGACGCCCTGTTAATGGAAATCGCAGAATGTAGAGTTAATTTTGGCATCTATTTTGCTGTGGCTGATGGCAGGTTGCAGTAGCAGTGTGTCGGTTACACAGAGGCCACTTGCAAAACGCACACTCTACTTCCAAATCAGTTTATCTCAGCTACAGGTGATTTAGCATATCTGGAAAATAAAAATGGATAGAGGGAGTGTTTTGAGATTCCTGGTTTTCTAGCACCGTGTAACGCCGTTAGTGATACCAGTTCAAAAAATGAATGCAACTGTAGACAATCTGCAAACCCATACATAATCAGCCATTCCCCATCTCAAATCTCAAATCTCAAATGGTATGAGTTGGGGAGAATGTGACTTCATCCTGATTACTAAGGAATGAGAATTAAATAACTTCCACTCTTGAAAGTGGGATAGGCGTCCCGCCCGTCCAAAAAGGACGGGCGGGACGCCCATCCCACAATAACAACTAAAATTGTAAGTTATTTAATTCGCGCTCCTAACTAGATGAACTGCGAAAAACATAAGTATGTCATTGCCAGTGAAATGAAGCAATCCCAAAGGTTGTGATTCGTTTACATTTTGTTACAGTGTCATTTTTTTTGTGCCCCTCTACTTAATCGTCAATGAGTAATTCTTGAGGGCTTATATCATGTCCGATCGATTATCCCTAATACGGTAGGGGCGGGTTCACGAACAATATCTGCCAATAATTGACAATCTCAAAAACCCGCCCTTTTAATCGATCCCAAACCAAAAAACCGTTTCCTTTAACTATTATGGATGGGTTCAAGCCCGTGTATGTTCCTGGAACAAACCAGGCGTCTGGAAACCCTTGTCTCCCGGAGTATTACTAATCACTAATAAACTGGGTTCAATAGGACGATTTCTTAACTGTCACACCTTATGAATCCATACCTAAACAACCTACCCCAAATCTCAACTACCTTGCACGATTGAGGTAGAGCAAGTATTTGTGGGAAAAAACAGGTTTATCGCAACCCTTGGCCTGCACTTTTACTCATAACTAATGAACCGGGATTAATAGGACGCTCACTTAACTGTCACAGTTTATTACTCCAGACCTAAACCACCTACCCACAATCAAAACAACATTCTACCAAGGCGATCGCTATGTATTACACTTTCGCAGGTTTTGGTGCCGCCACAGGCATATTTTTGCTGCTAGTTTTTGCCATTCTGCAATGGCTGCACGTCTCCGCCGGCAGTTTTATTGATTGGATAATTGCCATTGCTATTTTTGAATGGCTGTTGTTAATAGTTACAGTTCCCTGGAATATCCATTTTGAAGCTAAAGAAGTTTTAGCACAAGCCGCAGAATCGACTAAAAAAAACATTGCTGTCGATCAGGAACAAGTCAAATACGTTACTGTATTAGTTAGCCGATCGCTCTTGGCGGCGATCGCACTTCACCTGTTTAGCGCGATCGCACTTTACGCCCTAGCCGCCGCCGGAATTAGTGCTATTGGCTATCTCAGTTCCGCTGCTGCACTGCTGTTAACTGTACTGCGTCCAGCTATCCGAGGTTATCAGTATTTAGCCCAACGGCTGACAACTATCCGCCGCCAATTTTTGTACCCCCGTGAAGATATTGTCGAACTCCGCAGCCGCTTTGCAGTATTAGAATCTACAGTTAAAGATTTAAGCAATCAATTAAGTTCAGACAATCCGACTTCGCGGGTGGCTGTCCAAAATCGGGAACGGGAAGCTATCAGAAGAGAATTAACTACTTTATCCGCATCTCTACAATCTTTGCAAGTAACAAATCAGGCAGAACACACTAAACTGAGAAGAGATGCAGAAAGTGCGATCGCCCAACTCACCGATGACGGACAATTTCTCAACCACGTCCGCGAAATCATCCGCTTCTTTAAAGAATCGTAAAGTCAGTTGATAGTTGACTGTTGACAGTTGTCTGTTGACAGTTGACTGTTGACAGTTGTCTGTTGTCATTAGTTACCAATGCCCGATGCCCGATGCCCAATTCCCAATTCCCAATCTTTAGATAGATGCCAAATAGTCGCAAATAGTGAAAATTTTAATAAAAACAGAATTTTCTCACTCTTGAGGAAGACTCAATAAAGGTATTTTCCCTAACCGCAATTTTTCGCAAACTATAACCAAAGATAGTTTGTGAATGAGCTAGCTTGGGATTAATATTTAAACATAAGCCAAAGACCTTTTTGAAAAGATAACTCAGGAATAAATCATGACTAATCGCCAACCAATACCCCCCAAAGAAGAAGTTAGCAAATCAACACCGGCCGACGAACAAATCGAAGCCAATATGGAAGCCCCCCACTACGACAGGGGCATTACTCCTGCGGAGACAGCAGCGCGGCAAGACCGCGAAGGCGCTAACTTCATGCACACAACCACCGAAGCGAAGCAGAAAAGTGCAAAAACTGATGACCAAACCGATGACGAAAGCATTCACACCACAGATGGTTATACAGTAGACCGAGAAGGCCTGGTTAACAATTACGCGGTCGAACCGGAAATGTACATCAACGAACCGGGCGATTTGAGAGCAAAAGAAGAAGCCGAAGCTGCAGAACGCGCTCGAATTCTCGCAGAAATCAAAGATAAAAAAGGCGAAGAAGGAAAACTGACAATGGATGCAGATACCCGCGGCAAAGGGCCGGGCATTATCTAGATTGTGTGGTTGGTAGTTGCGTTTCAGCGCGCGAGGTTGCAACTGCAAAGCACAGGGGCGGGTTTTTATAGTTCCGGCAATTATCGATCGATATTTCCGGTAAAACCCGCCCCTATTTTGTTTTGCACATCTGTTTTTTGAGTTGAGAGGTTACATTTGAGATATTGCACCAATATCAATAATCCTTTTTTGGGCGGGCAGGATGCCCATCCCACAAGAAAACTCATTTTTTGTGGAACAGGCATCTTGCCTGTTCTTGAGAATGGTGCAAAATGTGAGTTACATCCTACATCTCTCAATTACCGTATCAATCGGCAAGTTTTCACACCCAGCTCAAAAACGCCTTAAAATTACTCAAGCTTTAACATTTTCCCTCAGCCAATTAAACTTAGCCTCAGCTAGCGCCAAATTTTCCAGAACGTTAGGATTGATATCCTCGCGTTCAAATTCTGGTTGATCTAATTCAATATTGCGACCATATTCTATATGTCGGATCGTACCGCGCATCCTATCTGCCAGACACAGTGAAATGCCATAATAAAACCGGGAAGCAAAGCCCATATCGTTTTGAAGTTTGATTACTAACTGCCGCCTAGGAATTGCCAGCAAGTGAGTTTCTTCGATCGCCTTTACCGTTGCTAAAGGAGGGCGAGCGTCAATGAAAGAGACTTCTCCCACCAGTTCTCCGCTGGCTATTTTAGCGAGCTCTCTAGTCCGCTCAGCCTCGATTAAAACGCTCAAACTCCCCTTCAAAACAATGTATAGCGCATCTATCTGTCTCCCTTCCTGGATCAAAATCCCACCCGGATCTAGAACTTCCTTTTTGCCTTTTTGAACGATCCAGTTGATATCGTCATTATTTAACTGGCTCAAAATAAAAAGTGCTTTTTTTCTGCTGCTGTCGGCCATAAGTTTTAGCTCTCGATCGCTTCTTCTTTATATAAAATTTAGATGGGCGCGATCGCAACTTCTTCCGAAGCAGTCCTCGCTGAATACAGTTTTTTTATCCTGCCTAACTTCTTCGCAAAACCCCTATCGAGCAGGCTTTGCCCATAGCAAATGAATCACACTGAATCATAATCTCTAAATACTAGCATTTGTTAAACAATCTTCTTTAACTCGATCGACCTCCCCAACATCCCGCGAAATTCGCGTCTCAAAAGCAATTGGGTTCACCCGCCCAGCTTTGGTGCCGGATGGGGCGCGGTAGACAATGCTCCGCGCCCAGTCTTGCTCACTAAATCGATCGCAAATCAGGATAGCCGGCCAACATATCGTCAGCAGTCAGAGTGTCCCCGTTCGCTTGAGGAGTCCACAGCACCTCAACCGCCAGCAACTGCTCGCTCGATACTCCCCCAATCTGGCGCAAAGCTTGGCGCAAATCTTCAGAGTTTTTCACTGCTGGCAATTGCAATTTACCTTGAGTACCCACAATCACCGTCACCACAATAAATTCCCCAGGATCTGAATTCACATCAGAAGCCACCAGCGCCCCATTTTCCTGCAAACCTGGCAGGATATTGCTGCTCCCTGCTTGCCGGAGCTGATTGTTATAATTCGAGAGCGTTTCTTCAGTAAATTTACTGCGTTCTGCCAAAGAAAGTTGATTAAACTTAGCTTCGGCTGCTTCCAAGCGAGTTTGCACAGATTCAGCGCCCGCGTAAACCCAGTATTCAGGATGCCGCAGCAGCGCCAGAGTAGATTCTTGCAGCACTTGAGCGCGACCGGCTGCTGTATCGGTATCCGCTTTTCGCGCTAGGGCGTCGAGTTCGGCTTGCAAACCACGGGCCTCTGCTAGCAAACCAACTTGCAAGCGGGCGACAGATACAGTGGTAGTAGGGGCACTGTTGCCCAGTTCGTCAGTTCCGCCCCCGGCGCGACGGAAGCTTTGGACAAGGAAATTAGCGATCGAAATAAAAATCAAAATCGAGAATAGGCCACCAAACCCGCCCCCAAAGCCAAAAAACGGCAGTAAGAACGGGAAACCGAAGCCGCCGCCAAAGCCGCCACCATAGCCGCCGGGGTAGTAGCCTCCTCCCGACGGCGCGTAAGTGCGACTAGGAGACGAGTAACTGCGCGCCGGAGCACTAAAAGATCCGCCGCCGATGCGTCCGCCGCTGCGGGCAGCCAGAGCTCCATCAGCGTTACCGAGGGCTAGCGTCAGTACCAGACCGATCGCAAATAGTGATTTCAAAAGCGGTTTGATCTTTGAAATTAGTTGCTTGTACATAAGACCGTTACTATTCGATACATTTATAATTTACAGTCTATCCTCGCTTCTGGGCAGCCTGGTTATAGGTGTGAAGCCAGCGAGATATCCGTACCAACCGATCCCACCACAGTTATGCCTGAGTCTGCAAACGAGAAAAGCTAGAAAGGACTTGCATTCCGATGCGGAGAACAATAGACCTCTGGAATAATTATTGTGGAACAGGCATCTTGCCTGTTCAAGACTTGATTTTCACTTCTAGGTCTAATCGACATCGCGGGTTTTACAGAAGTTTACTTAAGTCCAGGGCGATCGGCCAACAATAAGCTCTAGACTTTTAAAGAAACGCCGCGAGTCCTCAAAAACAGGGCTTTATCTACCGTAAAAAAAACATTATGTTTCCAACTCACCGCCCCCGCCGCCTCCGCAACCATCCCCAACTCCGCCGGATGGTACGCGAAAATATCTTGACCACCAGCGATTTAATTTACCCCCTATTTGCCGTACCGGGGGAAGCTTTTGCCAAAGAAGTCACATCGATGCCCGGAGTTTACCAGCTATCGGTAGACAAAATAGTAGAAGAAGCAAAAGAAGTCTACGACCTCGGCATTCCCGCTATTATTTTATTCGGCATTCCCGCAGATAAAGATACAGACGCGACAGGTGCTTGGCACGATTGTGGCATCGTTCAACAAGCGACGGAAGCAGTTAAAAAAGCTGTACCAGATTTAATCGTCATGGTCGATACTTGTCTGTGCGAATATACCAGTCACGGTCACTGCGGCTATTTGGAAGTCGGAGATTTAAGCGGCCGCGTCTTGAACGATCCCACACTAGAATTGCTGAAGAAAACCGCCGTTGCTCAAGCTAAAGCCGGTGCAGATATTATCGCACCTTCGGGAATGATGGACGGTTTTGTCGGAGCAATTCGCGAAGGATTGGACTCCGCTGGATTTGAAGATATTCCCATCATGTCTTACGCGGCAAAATACGCCTCAGCTTATTATGGCCCATTCCGAGATGCAGCAGAGTCTGCTCCGCAATTTGGCGATCGACGCACCTATCAAATGGACCCCGGAAACGGCCGCGAAGCTCTGAAAGAAATTGCTCTCGACATTGCCGAAGGCGCAGATATGCTCATGGTTAAACCCGCTTTAGCTTACATGGACATCATCTGGCGCGTGAAGGAAGCAACTAACCTGCCAGTTGCTGCTTACAACGTTTCTGGCGAATATGCGATGGTGAAAGCCGCCGCCCTCAACGGTTGGATAGACGAAGAAAGAGTAGTGATGGAAACTTTGACAGGATTCAAGCGTGCTGGTTGTGATTTGATTTTGACTTATCACGCCAAAGACGCCGCCCGCTGGCTGCAAAACTGATTCACTTGATTTGAGATTAGACTCCACACCACAATCTTCGGGTGTTCTTGTGGAGTCAACACCTCTCTCGATAGATGATTTTTGAGCAATTAGGCAAGACACTAGCTATAGCTTACACTTACCGATAAACGACGCCTCGAAACCGGGTTTTTACCGTTTCAGTGGGCTGTAACTGAGATATTGCACCATTCTCAGGAACAGGCAAGATGCCTGTTCCACAAGAAAATTCACTCTTTGTGGAATAGGCATCTTGCCTGTTCGTAAAAAGCTTATTGACAATGGTGCAACATTTCAGTTGTAACGAAGTATTGCTATGAAAAAACCCGGTTTCTCTGTAGACAAACTCCCACCCCTAAAAAATCAGTCATTCCCCATCTAAAATCTCTAATCTCAAATATCAAATGGTATGAGTTATAAGTTGGGAATTTTGAGTCAAAGACTTTTTTTCAAAATTTACCCCAAAAAGTATTAAGGAGCACCGAAATTAGTTAGAAAATATGTATGAATAAAAATAGTTTTGTAAATGGGGAATTCAACCATTGATAGTTCCCAAGCAAAATCAACTTTCACTCGTGTAAAACAGTAAAAGTAACACTGTTGAGATACAAATTCAAGGCAGATTGAGCATGACATCAACGACTAGGGATTCCAGTCACATTCAATTTTGTATAGGTCGCGATCGCGCCGACATCGTACAGATCCAAGAACTATTTAAAGCCGCCGCCTTTTGGGCGAGGGAACGCAAGATAGAAGATTGGGAAATTGCGATCGCCAACAGCGAACCAGTTGTTACAGTTTGGGACGGCTCACGGGCGATCGGCTTTGCCAGAGCCACCTCAGATGGCATCTATCGAGCTACCATCTGGGATGTCGCCATTCACCCGGATTACCAAGGTGCAGGACTCGGCCGCAAATTAGTGCAAACCGTCTTGAGTCACCCTCGGATGTGCCGAGTAGAGCGAGTTTACCTGATGACAACTTACAAACAAAGCTTCTACGAGCGCATCGGTTTTCAGCAAAACGCTAGCACCACAATGGTACTTGAAAATCAGCTTCTAGAAGAGAATCTCGAATTAGAAATTAGCAACGGCGAATTGCTAACTGCTAATTGTTAAATCCGCACAAAAATTGCACCAAAATCTATAATATGTAGGGTGCGTCGCAGCGCACCTTACTCCCTATAAATAATTTCCTTCTTTCATCTTCCCTCGAACCTCTTCCCGCCTCCGTTACATCTGTTAAATCCTTTGCCCTCTTTCCCACCTGCGTTACATTTCATATGTTGCACCATTCTCAATTAGCCTTTTAGGAACAGGCAAGATGCCTGTTCCACAATAAAATTCATCTCTTGTGGAACAGGCATCTTGCCTGTTGCTTACAATGGTGCCTGTTCCACAATAAAATTCATCTCTTGTGGAACAGGCATCTTGCCTGTTGCTTACAATGGTGCCTGTTCCACAA
>NZ_JAUBOZ010000019.1:84916-104658 GCF_036700475.1 Microcoleus sp. T2B6
TAAAATTCATCTCTTGTGGAACAGGCATCTTGCCTGTTGCTTAAAATGGTGCAATATCTCCGTTACATCCCGTACATTGCTCGCGGCCGAACTTCCTTCATCAGAAAGTTGCCAAAGGAATAGAACACTGAGTCCGGTTAAAATTGCACTCTTCGGACTCAGAAGGCACGGCCAGAACCTCCAACTTTCCGCTCATCAAACTTAAAAGAGTCTGATTCATCAATAACCTCATTCCAGAAGACACCTGAGAATTATCGCTGCTCTTGGTAATATCACACTCCAAATCGTGCTTCAGCAAATCCCAAGACTCGCTCCAAGCACTCACTGAACGCTGATCGTCCACCCAAATGTGAACGTATCCCGATTCCGGCGAAGAATGCGCCGAAACAGAAATACTCCCCTCCTCCATCTGAGCAACAGCAGTATCTACCAAATTGACTAAAACTTGCCTAAACCTCGGCAAATCTGCCAATACATAAATCCCCGGATCTGGCGGCAATATCTCCAAACGAATGCCGCGATTAGCAGCTTGCAAGTAAGTTAAATCATCAACCTCGTCAAAAACCTTAGCTAACTGAATCGGCTCAATATCCATCCTTTCAGTGCCGTGTTCAGTTTTAGCAACAGAGATAATTTCATCTATTAATTTCACCAGCTTGAGTGCCGCGACGTGAGCTTGCTCGACAAACTCTCGTTCCTCAGCAGGATCGTCGCACAAATCCGAGAGAATTAATTGCAGCGTACCAATCATAGTGCTCAGGGGCGATCGCAACTCGTGAGAAGTTCGAGCCAAAAAACCCGCCTTAAATTGGCTCATCTCCGATGCCATCTGATAAGCCAATTGAGTTTGCTTAAGTTGCTCGGAAAGAGCATCAAACTTCTCTAAGTGAATTTCTTGAGGAGGTGGGGCTACTTTGGGCGCCGGTTCGGGCTGTTGCGAGCTTTTTTGCCGCAGGCGCCAAATCAAACTGCTTCCCAAACCCAGCCCCAGTCCCATACCTAAATATATAAAGTTGCTCCAGCCGATCGGCGCCATATTGCTTTGCCTTGGAGTTTAGCTTTTAGCATTCTAACTCGATCGTGCCTTGTCGCAATATTTCCCACCCGCTGCCCGTCCATTTAGCCACAGTCGAAGGCAAACTCGAAGCTGTTGTCGCTGTTGCTAATTCAGAAGGAACTAATGTCAAGACTTCGGGAAACTGAGCCTCAATTTCTGCCACCGATTCCAGAGGCGGCTGACCGGATAAATTAGCACTGGTAGTAGCCAAAGGGCCTGTCTGCTCTAGAATCTTTAGGGCAAGGGGAAAGTTAGGAACTCGTACTCCGATTGTAGTTGGGTCGATCGAATTCATGGCCGCCGGGACTTTTGGCGAGGCCGGCAGTACCAAAGTTAACGCCCCCGGCCAATAGGATTCGGCCACTTGCTGCCACAACTTTAACTCTGCTGGACTCCCCTGCACGTAAGGCCATAAAGCCTTGGCCGATGCTGCCATCAAAATCAGCGGTTTGTCTTGACTGCGGCGTTTAGCTGCAAAAATCAACTCCGAGCGATCGGGACGCGCCGCCAAAGCGGGTACAGTATCTGTAGGAAAACTGACGATATGATTACCAGAAATTGCCCCTTGAACTAGGGCATCGATCGAAACTTGTGTCATGCCATTTTAGATTTTAGATTTTAGATTTTAGATTTTAGAAGTACGACATATTCTTGAAACCTACAGACGGTAGGCTAAGGCAAACCGATCGATTCCTGCTAAATCCGAAAATATCTGAACTTTGCCATAACTCCCGTGACTTTCGAGCATATCAGCTACCGCCTCAGCCTGTCCCGCCATCATCTCAACCAACCAAACTCCCCCGGATTCTAAATAATCGGGAGCCGTTTCTACCAAATGCCGGATGCAATCTAACCCGTCAAAACCGCCGTCTAAGGCCAGATGAGGTTCGTGCTTCAAAACTTCCGGTTCCAGAGTCAGCACCGTGCTGCTGGGAATGTAAGGGGGGTTAGACACCATGCCGCTGACTTGACCTTTGAGAAATTCTAGCGGTTCCCACCACAAACCTTGATAAAAATTAATTCGCGATTCAAAGCCCAAATTCTCAGCATTCAGTCGAGCAACTGCCAAAGCTTGCGAACTGCAATCTACCGCATAAACCCTAGCATTTGTCAACGCCGAAGCCAAGCCGATCGCGATCGCCCCGCTGCCCGTCCCCAAATCCACCCAATGCGATTTGGTCAATTCTCCCCCCCGAAGCTCGGAGAAGTTTAAATCTTCTCCCCCCCTTAGTAAGGGGGGGTTGGGGGGGGTAGATTTTTGATTGATATTTTCTGCTTCTAAACGGCTTTTAACAGCTTCCACAGCCAAATCGATCAGCAATTCCGTTTCAGGACGCGGAATTAGCACCGCCGGCGTTACTTTGAGCGAAAAATGCCGCCAATGTGCAACTCCCGTTAAATACTGCACCGGCACCCGTTCCTGCAAGCGCCGCTGCCACAATTGAGCAAGTTCCGATAAAGACAACTTTAATTCAATTTTTGGCAAATCTTTAAACGACTCCAAACGCAGAGCCAACCTATCCAAACCAGCCAGCTCTTTCAGCAGCCAGTCGATTTCTGCTAGGGGAATGTCATAGGCGATCGCCTCGGTTTTAGCTTGATTCGCCCATTCCCAAAGCTCTAAACCAGAAACAAACATAAGACTTTTTGGGAATTGGACATCGGGCATCGGGCATCGGGAATTGGTAACTAATGACAACAGTCAATCGATTTTAGATTTTAGATTTTAGATTTTAGAGGCGACCCCACGGATAAATGCGGGGGCTTGAGGATTTTAGATTTTAGATTTTGGATTGATTCCACGGATAAATCACGTGGCGGGTATTACCTTTGAAATTCGTGGTCAACAGTCAACAGTTAACTGTCAACTGTCAACTGTCAACTGTCAACTGTCAACTGACTAAATATTAGCGAGCTGGAGCCGGAGCTGGAGCCGGCCGAGCTGGAGCCGGAGAGGCTGGAGCCGGAGCAACCTGTGGATTTTGGCCCGCACCGGCAGGTTGGAGCGATCGCACAAATTCCAACGACTCCCGCGAGGGAATCAACATCATTTGGGTCAAAAACGGGTCGTTCTCAGTACGCAAAGCTTCCAAAACGCTCTCCAAGTTCACCACCTCAATCTTAATTGTGGCAGTCACGTTCGGCTGCTGCTGCTTAAAACGATCGACCATTCCCTGTAAATCCTCCTTGTTAAAAAACAAGGGAATCACCTCTTGCTGACCCCGCTGAATCGTCAAATAACCATTTTCGGCGCCGCCTCTTGCCAAAAATAGAGGTACACCGTTGAACTCGTTAACTTGTTGACCAGTCTGCTGAAGTACAGTTTTAGCTGACTGCACCTGCTGCTGCGCCGGAACGAAAGCAAATTGCACTTCCTCCGGCTTGCCTTTATTTGCTTGAGTGAGCTGATAAATTTCCCCCAGCGACACGGGCATCACGCGCACCGTGGCCGCCAACTGAGGATTTCTGGTTTTCAGTTGATCGACAAAAGCTTGAGCGTCTTTCTGGCTGATGAAAATTCCCGCCACGGAAGCATTACCAGTTTGACCCTGACCCTGCTTGGGAACAGAAGCGATCAGGGGCGCACCCTGAGCGTCTGTAATCGTAAATACTGGTACCTGGCGCAATTTTTCCAAAATTTGCGGCTCCGGCAGTGCCAGTGCAGACATCTTGCCAATTGGGGAGGGGCCCAGCAGAGTGCTGCCGACAATTCCCAATATTGCGCCCAAACGAACTAATGATTTCATGTTTTTTCCATCAGGAGCGATCCTGAAACACATTAACGCAAAGACTGGCGACTTAACACGATCGGCAAAAACTGCCTCAATTTGTTTTCATTTTGACGAAATGTAAACATCAGAGACAGTTCTGCTTCAATCTATTATTTAACATTGTGCGATCGGGATGACAGGATTTGAACCTGCGACATCCTGCTCCCAAAGCAGGCGCGCTACCAAGCTGCGCTACATCCCGGTGTGATAGTTAGCTATCTTTTAACCATTAACTCACAAAACCCCTCCCTTGTCAAGCTTTTTTTGATTTTAGCTTTCAATGCAGCTACGGCGAAGTTGTCTTCAAGTTGTGCAGTTCGATCGTACTTGCTTTCGCTGCGGGGATACATCCAATCGTAACTGACCGCAGCGCACAGGAAGAGGAGGTGTTGGCAGCGTCAATTGCATTTCCTCAACAAATCAACGCCGACCTGCACCTCGCTCGCTAATCAGGGTACCAAAACATACCTTTAATCCCCTCTGGATCGGACATAAAGCCCAAATTGCGGTAAAAATCCACCACTTGAGGGTCAGCAAATAAGGTAATGTTGCTGATATCTTCACTGCGGAGTTTTTTAATGATGTATTTCATCAGCGCCTTGCCCATGCCTTTGCCCTGGTAGTCAGGATGAACTACCACATCCCAAAGCGTGGCATTAAAAGCATGGTCTGAAGTCGCTCTGGCGAAACCCACCAGCCGTCGCTGGCTGCCCCGCATCTCCCACATAGAGACGACTAGGAAGCTGTGCTGAATAGCTTTTTTGACTTTACGCAGGGGACGGCGGGACCAACCCACTGCATTACAAAGTTCTTCGAGTTCGTAGAGGTCAATGTCCCGATCGCAACTGAAAAAGATGCGAGCGTTTCCGCTGGCGGGCTTGCGAAACGTTGGGGAAAGCGGATCGCCTAACCCAACAGCCACATCTTCCTCAAAATCCGCTGTTTGGGGTACAGAGGCAGACTCAGAACTACTAAATAAGTTTTTCCAAAAACCCATGCAGGCGCGGTTAAGGTAGTAGAAGTTGGACGACGAGAAAGAGAACCAGACAGATAAACCCACTCCGATCGGCGTAGGATCAATTGCCGGTAGCCTCTTGAGGAACAGTTTACGGTACACTCATCTTACGCCGAAAACAGGGATTTGTCGTCCAACATTGAGTCTGCGCTTTTTTGATTCTGTCAAGTTTGGTAGAACTGTTCTGCTAGCAAGTGCCCGGACAACCCGCTTTTAAGGTAAAATTTGTTGCCGAACCAGGACAGAGGCATATTGGGAAATGCTTCTTTTGAGTGCCGCCGATCGCGCCGGAACTTATACCCTTGGTGGAAAATACCACTGGAATGGCGCAACGGTGACATTCTCGTGATAAGTTCTCAGACAGATTTGACTTTTGCTTTTAGTGAGGAGACGGGCACAATTTAAGTCGAATCGTCGAATCGAAAATCCCATTGCCATAAGGCATGGAAGAGTCAATACCAGTATATCTCCCGCACCTTCTCCTCAATTATGGCTTCGGGTTTAAAACCATCTACACTAGAACTTCTCAAGCGCTTTAACCGAGCGTTTCCGCAGTTTTATGAGCAATTTGTCAGCAGCGAAATCCAGTTGCAAAACCTCAAATTAGCTTACCAGCTTTACAAAACTCGGCAAGCAGTCATCGAAATCCGAGCCGAAGGTAACAAAAGTGCCCTGCATTTTGCTTACCGGAACCAGTCTTTTCTACTGAGCGATATTTTTGGAGTGCTCGCGGCCTACGGACTGACAATTCACAGTCTGAGTCTGTACGGTCAAATTTACCCGCCGATGCTGGTATTTATCAAATTGGTAGTATCTCGCGGTGGCAAGGTACTAGCAGATAAAACAGCAGAAAACGTCTGTAGAGCCGTTCGAGAGGCCTTGGCGGGGCATTTTGAGGTTGAAGAGATGTTGGCGGTGGAATTTAATTTAGACGCGGGTTTAGAAGATGTGGCAACTGAATTCTACGTCGATCCGGTTTTCCACTTGCCAGCTTTGCTGATTGAAGCAGATAATCAACCTGGACTTTTTTACAAAGTTATGTATGCCATCTGGCAAGAGGATTTGTTGGTCGTAAATGCTAATTTGCTAGTTTGGCGGGGGCGAACTCGCCTGATTCTCTATTTGTTGGGCCCCAATGAAAGTTTAATTCCCGAATATCTGGGGCAGAAAATCGCTGAGGGGGTGCGACAAAGATTGCTAGGCGAGCGGTTTTAGGGCAAGCTGCCGATGCTCCCTAAATAACTAGATTTCTATAAGTAGACATTAGTTTGCAGAAGTTTTCCAGTGAGATAGGATAAAAAGCTCGGCCAAATTGTTCCTACAAACGAGTGTAGATAGCGGTTCTCATAAACATGGGACACGCCGAAACGATGTTGTCAAGCTTTTTAAGTTTTACAGCGCCTACTTACTTAAATAAGCTCGCGGGACTACACGCAAGAGTCGCAAATATCCGCAAAAATGCGCTCCATAAAATTACGTCTCACCTCGCCTAAAAGTAGGGATAGGTAACGCTAGCTAGAGAATTAAGAGATTAAATAATTGTTGAATGCTAACAATTTAGTTGGTTTAAGAGTTGAAGGTAGGAGGTACGAATTTAATTTGTAACTATCCTACAAAAAAATATCTAATTTGACACTGGAATACCGAGGGTTAACAACTTTCAACTCGGCTAAGTTTGGAAAATTTATTGCCGCAAAAGACCCTTAAAAAATCGCGTTGATTTATGTCGCAATTGCGCTCATACAGCAGACAGAAATTTGAAGGGTGCAAAAAACATAGAACGCTGGTTTGAAGGAATATTTATTCCAGACCGATCGCATAAAAGGGCAAGCTATGCCAAGATTGCCCGTGCAGTGGACAAAAGTAGCGTCAGCTTAAGATCGCGCTTTGCAGCAGGAGGTAAGCGGTAAATCGATAAAGTTGAGTCTTTTTGACTTAACTTATAGCGCTTCTTGGGTAGATGAGGTAAACAATTCAACTGAAAAAGCTTGAGAACAAAGGGTTTCGGCGTACTCCCTCTTTCTGAGAAAGGCTATACATAGGTTTACATAGGTCTTATGGAGCGGGTAGGATAAAAGTATGGCAACAATCGACATCCTAGGGGTTCGGCACGCTTACGATTTGACGGCTCCGACTGCAACTTCCCCGGTTCTGGTATTTGTCCACGGCTGGCTGTTAAGCCGCCACTACTGGCAACCTTTGACCGATCGCTTGGCATCAAACTATCAGTGCCTTACCTACGATTTGCGGGGGTTTGGCGATTCTCAATCGGACGCAGGCGACGATCGCCCATGTTCCGAACCGCTAAATTCCTGCTACACTCCGGCAGCTTACGCTCGCGATTTGGAACTTTTACTCGAAAAACTCGATATATCTTCTGCTTGGCTGGTGGGACACTCTCTCGGCGGTACGATCGCCCTTTGGGGAGCCAGCAAATTCTCCGATCGCGTTAAAGGCGTGGTCTGCATCAATGCAGGGGGCGGCATCTATCTTAAGGAAGAATTCGAGCGGTTTCGATCGGTCGGCAAGCAGCTAGTGACAATGCGTCCCGGCTGGCTACCTCGCTTGCCCTTAGCAGATTACGTGTTTGCCCGCGATTCTGTAGCCCGCTCGATCGGCAGATCCTGGGGACGGCAGCGCTTAATAGATTTCGTGGGAGCTCATCCAGAGGCAGCTTTGGGGGCTTTGTTGGACTCGACCACAGAAGCCCAGATTCACCTATTGCCACAAATTGTCTCCCAACTCAAGCAGCCTGTTTATTTTATTGCTGGCACTAAAGACAAAATTATGGAACCAAAATACGTGCTGCATTTGGCTAGCTTCCACTGGATGTTCCAAGGTTGTGGCGAGAATGTCCTTCAGCTTCCCGATTGTGGCCATTTGGCAATGGTGGAACAGCCGGATGCCGTGGCTAGTTACCTGCAAAATATTCTTAAACAACACACTTAAAGGGCATTGCGTAAAGCGAAACCAAGGAATGGGGCATTGGGCAGATATCCGGTTCGGGGAAGCGAAGCTTCCCAAATAGAAAGTTACAAGTTAAAAGTTAAAACATTTTTCCCTGTTCATTCCCTCAACATCGCTCCGTAAAATCACGTACACAATCCGTAAAATCCCGTACACAATCTGTTGCTGAACTTCCTTCGCCTAAATCTGTTATCTTAAATAGATAACTCTGCCCGATCGCCCTCTTGGGACAGACGTTTCGATTAAATAGTGGCTTTCAACTCTAAATTCTAATTCTGCTTAAATATCTGTGCGCGTTAACCTCACCGATCGGCAACAACACATCCTTTGGGCAACGGTTCGCCACTACATAGCAACAGCGGAACCCGTTGGCTCAAAAGCTTTGGCTGACGAATTCAACCTCAGCGTCAGCCCAGCTACAATTCGCAATGCGATGGGGACTCTTGAAAAAGCTGGACTGCTTTATCAGCCCCACACTTCGGCAGGACGAGTCCCCTCTGACTCCGGCTACCGAATTTATGTAGACCAGTTGATTCAGCCGTCTGATACGCTCGCCCGCAAGGTGGAACAGGTACTAGACCAGCTCAATTGGTCGGATGGTCGCATGGACGCGGCACTCCGTGGCGCTGCTCAAATCCTGGCAACTATCAGCGGTTACATAGCCATGATCACCATTCCGCAAACCAATATGGCTTGCTTGCGCCACTTGCAACTGGTGCAGCTAGAGCCGGGAAAGGTGATGCTGATCGTGGTAACGGATGCCTACGAAACTCAGTCGGTTTTGGTGCAGTTGCCTTCAGACGCAGAAGGTAACAGGCCTGATGCCGAAATTGTCGATCGCCAATTGCAGATTTTGTCGAATTTTTTGAACAGCAAGTTGCGGGGACGATCGCTCTCGGAACTCTCGGCTGTAGACTGGAGCGAGTTAGACCGGGACTTTGAGCTGTACGCTGAGTGGATGGAAACCATGCTGACTGCTTTGAGCAGCCGCCAAACCAATCCAACCTACACGCGGATTCTGATCGGCGGTTTAGCAGAAGCGCTGCGCTTGCCTGAGTTTTCGCAGTTGCAGCAAGTTCAAACCCTGGTGCAACTGCTCGAACAAGAGCAAGAACTGCTTTGGCCTTTGATTTTTGAATCGCCTGAGTTGGACATCCCCGGCAAGCGGGTAACGGTGCGTATTGGTTCGGAAAATTCTTTAGAACCAATTCGTGGCTGTACTCTGATTTCTTCGACTTACCGCCGGGGATCAGTGCCGGTGGGTAGTGTTGGGGTTTTGGGGCCGACGCGGATGGTTTACGAAAATGCGATCGCGGTGGTGGAATCTGCGGCGGATTATTTGTCAGAAGCTATTGGCGGAAATCGAGTTAGTTTTCCTGATGGCGATCGAGGGCGATCGGATAATCCGTTGTTAGATGCACCCTAATTTGATAGCCCCAAGCTTAACTGGCTTGGGGTTTTATTGTCTGTGGATGTACTCGCAACCTTTAAAAACCGGGTTTTGTGATAAAAAACCTAGGCTTTTATACTCTTTTTGGGGCAAGAAACTAAAGCTTCGCGCTTGACAAGAGAGTTTCGTAAACAACCCGGTTTCTGCGTCCATGAGCGGCTCGGAAAGTGGCAGGAGTGGCGGGCGATCGACTTTCCAGCGATCGCGAGAAAGAGATGGCGATGGTGAGCGATCGGGCCTTCCCAGAAAGTAATCGCGGAGCGTTAGTCGAACGGTGGGTTTAGCAGCCCAACTGACGAGTTTTGTTGCCAACAGGGTGGGCTGCTAAACCCGCTCTAGGGATAGCGGCTACGACCAATGAATAGAGGAGGCGCGTACCCCAGGAGCGTCGCTTCCCAAGGCAGCAGAATGTCAAAATATTAAGACATTTTAGAGAGTTCGTCAAAAACAACTAAAAAAGATTAGTGTTGATATGAAAGCAATATTTCTTTTGGGAATAGCCCGGGTTAGACAATTGCAAATAACTTGCAGTGAATTTGGCTTGATTGCCACTCCATAAAAAATTTAACCGCTGAGTTAAGATCGAAACGAAATTTAGGGAATTTTCTTTTAGCATTCAATGAAATCGACCGATAAAACTAAAAATACCTTTGCGATCACAACGCCTCTGTATTATGTAAACGATTTACCTCACGTTGGCAGCGCTTATACGACTATGGCTGCGGATGCCCTAGCCCGATTTGAGCGGCTGCGGGGCAAATCTGTTTTGCTGGTTACGGGGACGGACGAACACGGGCAGAAAATTCAGCGGACAGCCGAGAGTTTGGGACGATCGCCCCAAGCTCACTGCGATTCAGTAGTTCCGGCGTTTGAGGCGCTGTGGGAGCAACTCGACATCCAGTACGATCGCTTCATCCGCACAACTTCGCGGCGCCACGAGTACATTGTCAAAGAATTTTTCCAGCGCGTCTGGAACTCCGGCGACATCTACTTGAACCAGCAACAAGGCTGGTACTGCGTCTCCTGTGAAGAATTTAAGGATGAACGGGAATTGTTGCCGGGAAATCGGTGCTCCGTCCACACCAGCAAGGAAGTTGAGTGGCGCGACGAGGAAAATTACTTTTTCCGTCTGTCGCGGTATCAAGAGCAACTGCTGGCCTTGTACGCAGAACGTCCCGACTTCATCGCGCCGGAAAGCCGACGCAACGAAGTGCTCAGTTTCGTCAACTCTGGACTGCAAGACTTTTCGATTTCTAGAGTGAATCTCGAATGGGGTCTGCCAATGCCAGTTGACCCCAGTCACAGCATCTACGTCTGGTTTGACGCTTTGCTGGGATACGTCACCGCCTTGCTAGATCCGGACAGCGACCCGATGTTGGAGAATGCTTTATCTAAATGGTGGCCGGTTGACTTGCATTTGATCGGCAAAGATATTCTTCGCTTCCACGCAGTTTACTGGCCGGCAATGCTGATGTCAGCGAATCTACCGGTGCCGGGTCGCGTTTTCGCACACGGGTTTTTGACCAAAGACGGCAAAAAAATGGGGAAAACGGAGGGTAATACTTTAAACCCTGTCGAATTGGTCAACAAATACGGCGCTGATGCAGTACGTTACTATTTCCTCAAAGAAATTGAGTTCGGAGAGGACGGCGATTTTAACGAAACTCGGTTTATCAATATATTGAATGCTGAGCTAGCAAATGATTTGGGAAATTTGCTTAACCGCACGTTAAACATGGCTCGCAAATATTGCGGTGCCTGCGTACCCAATGTGTTGGGAGAAAACATTGAGGGCGACAACCTTCTCAAGGCTATGAGCCTGGATTTGGGCGATCGAGTAGCGGGTTTTTACGAAGAGTTGGCTTTTAGCAAGGCTTGCGAAGCCGTGCTTGCATTAGTGCGAGCCGGGAACAAGTTTATTGACGTGCAAGCACCTTGGAGTTTGTACAAGCAGGGACAAATCGAAAGTGTCGAACAGGTGCTATATTCTGTTCTGGAATCTGTTAGACTAGCATCTTACCTTTTGTCGCCGATTATTCCCAATATCAGCAACGCTATCTATCAACAGCTAGGTTTTTCAATTGACTTTAACGATCGAGTTACAGTTAACAGTTTAGCGAATTTTGCAGCTCATGCTGCTTGGGGCGCTTTGCCGGCAAACCAAACTCTGGGGGAACCCCAACCTGTTTTTAAGCGGATCGAACTGCTGTAAACAGTACCTTCATAGTTGGCAGCCAGGGCTCTGGGTGTTATGACAGACTACGAATTAGCAGTTATTTCCTTACCAATCTTTCATAAAAATCGAGGCATAACAATCATGTTGAATAGAATAGAAAGCAACGACCTTTTTACGCCGGAACAGGTTCTAGAAAATCGGGGTAGAGTGGCAATTTTTATTGACGGTTCTAACCTTTTTTACGCGGCTTTGCAGTTAGGAATTGAGATTGATTACACTAAGCTGCTGTGCCGTTTAACTGCGGGTTCGCGGCTGCTGCGCTCTTTCTTCTACACGGGTGTCGATCGCACTAACGAGAAACAGCAGGGGTTTTTGCTGTGGATGCGCCGCAACGGCTACCGCGTGATTTCTAAGGATTTGGTACAGTTGCCAGATGGTTCTAAGAAGGCGAATTTGGATGTAGAAATCGCTGTGGATATGATGGCTTTAGTGGGGTCTTACGACACGGCGGTACTGGTGAGCGGTGACGGCGATTTGGCTTATGCTGTAGACGCTGTGAGCTATCGCGGTGTGCGGGTTGAGGTGGTGAGTTTGCGATCGATGACGAGCGACAGTTTGATTAATGTAGCCGATCGCTATATCGATTTGGAAATGATTAAGGACGACATCCAAAAAACATCGCGCCCTAATTATGCTTACCGCCCTTTGTCAGGTCTGAGCTTGATGGAGGAACACGACGACAGATAGGGATGTGGTAATGGGTAATGGGTAACGGGTAATGGGTGATGGTTAATGGGTTGAATCATTGAGAATTAAAAGTTAAAAATTTAGACCAAACATGACACATTTTTAATTTTTGATTAAGTGTTTTTCAAGAGCCAATTATTAATTACCAATTACCAATTACCAATTACCAATAACCAATGATTAATCTCAAATCCCAAATTCCCAATTTCAAATCCCCAAAATTGATGCTGCTATTTTTATCAGCACTGATTTTGGGGATTGGTGCTTGTGCGGTTCCGCAAGAGGCTCCAAAGAACAAATTAGCTGAGGATCTCAAAACTGCTCAACAGTCAAACAGCACTTTAACTTTAAACAAAGTAACCCTAGAACAAGCAAACGAAAAGGGCGAGACGTTCTGGAAAGTAAACTCGCAAAATGCCGTTTACAGCAAAGACCAAAAGATAGTTAACGTTCAGAAACCAGTGGGCAAATTGTTTCAGGACGGCAAAGAAATTTACGATATTCAGGGAGAAACCGGGCAGGTATTTCAGGAAGGAAATCAGGTTTTTCTCAAAGGTAACATAGTCGCTAAAGACCTGAAAAATGGAGTGGTATTGCGGGGAAATGAGTTGGAGTGGCGGCCGAAGGAAGATGTTTTAGTTGTCCGCAATAATTTGACGGGAGAGAACAAACAGGTGACGGCTTCAGCGAAGGAAGCGCGGGTTTTCAGTAGGGCTAAGAGGATGGAGTTATTCGGTTCTGTGGTGGCGAATGTTAAAGATCCGGCTTTGCAATTGCGAACCGAACACTTAGTGTGGTTTGTGGATCAACAAAAGGTAAACAGCGCCAAACCGACTCAAATTGACAGATACAAAGATAAAATAGTCACAGACAGCGGTTTTGCCGACCAAGTAGATGTAGACTTAAAAACCAAGATTGCGACGCTGACAAAAAACGCTCAGTTGATGCCATCAGACCCGCCGCTGCAAATAGAAAGCAGTTTGATGAGTTGGAATTTTCCGGCGCAATCTGTGGTATCGCCCGGGCCTGTGAAGGTTTTTCACCGCGTGGAAAAGGTGACGATGACTGGGGATACGGGGCGGGGAGATTTAGAGAAAAAAGTTTTTTATTTGACGGGAAATGTGGTAGGAATTGGGGAAAAACGTCAAGCTCAATTAAATACCGATCGCGTAACTTGGTATTTAACTAACCAGACTTTTGATGCAGAAGGAAATGTGGTATATCGGCAGTTAAATCCGGTGTTTAATTTGACAGGGCCGAGGGCGGCGGGAGAGTTGAAAAATCAAACTGTGATTGTCAAAGGCGACGGTGGCGGCGGCCAAGTGGTTACGGAATTTGTACCGGACGAGTATAAGGGAACTTTGGGACAGTAGATGGGATTGCGATCGCAGATGTTGGCAGATGAGCGCTGATGAACGCACATTCAATTAAGATTGAATTGAGTAAGGAGGGGTTGGGATGACGACAACTTTAGAAACAACTTTAGAAAGGCTTGATGAACCTATCTTAATTGACGGATTAAGTTGGAGAGAGTTTAAGGGTGTTGAACTGCTTCTCTCGTGTCCGGGCGTGCGGCTTTCGTTTTGAGATGGGGTGTGGGAGATTAGACCTATGCCTGGAAGAAAAAACGAAACTGCCAAACAGCGGATTTCAACGCTATCTCGCTCAGCGCCCTACGTTTCCGTAGATCGCCCATGCAGTCAAATCTTTTTCTGTTTCGCATCTGATTCTACCTGAACTCATGGCACTGTTGAGTTTAGGGTTGATTTAGGCACTATGCACGATCGACTATTAAGTTATTGTGCATCTAGGTTGCCATTTCCTCTATTTGAAAATCCTTGTGGGACGGGCCAGAGAGCCCCTTGAAAAAAAAGCGCAATTTAGCTGACGTAAGCTTAAGAGTTACGCATAGAACCCCCAAACCCTTTTTCCAAGAGGGCTTTCAAGTTCCCCCTTTTTTAGGGCAGCACGGGGAAGGTGGGTTTCAGATTCTATAGTTCGTAATACCAATTTAATGTGAAGTTGCACATATCTCGATCCCCCTAAATCCCCCTGATTGTTGGGGAGTAGGGGTTGACTTTGAGAAGAATCTTGTCCCACCCCCTACTCCCCTTATTAAGGGGGGTTAGGGGGGATCAGATTCTACGGGGCCTCATAAAAAATTGGTATAAGTCCTGACTATAATTGTATGCTTAGATCAATTAGTATTGAGATCAAGACCTACAAGTCAATGAAGGTGTACTCAATATCCATGAAATCTGGAGGTAGGCTTACACTGCAACCCCAAGCAAAATATAGCATTTGACATTTATGGAGATTTCGTCTCAAATGGGGGATAGGTTTTTTTTCATAAATTTGCAAACTGTATCAGTATTAGCCGCTCATTTCAGTCGGGTTATTCAACAATAAGATATCATTAAACCAATTGGCGTTCAAGAGAGACGGAATCAATAATTTCCCTAGAGCTGACTTTAAATGACCAAGGGTGAGCGACTGTTGTTATTGAAATAATCCAAATACTAAAATGACTCCGCCATGACACTAATCGCAAGTGAGGACGAAGTTGCAAAAAGGCCTCAAAAAATCCCGTTGCGCCTCGTCTTAGTCGTACCATTCGTCCTGCAAATCTTCGCCGCTGTGGGACTGACAGGTTGGCTCTCGCTACGCAACGGCAAAACTGCCGTCAACAACGTTACTACCCAATTACGAACGGAGGTAGTCGCCCGCATCAATCAACAACTAAACACTTACTTGGAAACACCCCATTTGGTCAATGCCATCAGCGTCGATGCCATTCGCCGCTTTGGATTATGGAATCCAGACAATATGAGTTCTATGAGAAGCTACTTCTACTGGCAGCTCAAGCAATTTTCCACTGTTAGTTACATCAGTTTTGGAGGGGAAAAAAAAGAATACGCGGGTGCTGGATATAAGGATGATGGCAGTGTGGTTATTGAAATAACCGATCGCTCTACTAATTTTCTCAATACGATCGTCAAGGTAGATAGAGAGGGCAACCCGACTCAGTTTAAGGAGACCCACCCAGACTACGATCCCCGCATTCGACCCTGGTATAAAGCCGCAAAAGTTGCCGGCAAACCCCAATGGAATAAAATTTATCAATATTATATTCAACCTAGCCTAGGCATCTCCGCTAGCCAACCTGCTTACGATAAAAATGGCATTTTTATAGGTGTTGTAAGTACCGATCTATTTCTCTCAAAAATCAGCGACTTTCTCCAAACTTTAAAAATTGGTAAATCGGGCAAGACTTTCATCATCGAACGCTCTGGCTTGCTAGTGGCTTCTTCCACCGCCGAGAAGCCATTTATCAAAAGCAAAAATCGCCAAAAAACGCAACGATTAAAAGCGATTGAGAGCAGCGTACCTTTGATCAAGGGTACAGCGCAACATTTAATAGAACGCTTTGGTAACTTTACCGAAATAGATAGCAACCAGCAACTAGAATTCATGCTAAATGGTCAGCGGGAATTCGTGCAAGTATCCCCATTCCAAGATGGTAGAGGTCTTGATTGGCTGATTGTTGTAGTCGTTCCAGAAGCCGACTTTATGGAGGAAATTAATGCCAATACCCGTAGCACTATCCTACTCTGCATTTTAGCGTTAGTGCTAGCGACGTTGTTAGGAATCTTCGCCTCCCGCTGGATTACCCATCCTATTTTTCTTTTGAGTAAAGCGAGTAGAGCGATCGCTAGCGGTCAATTAAACCAAAAAGTAGACGTAAATGGGATAAATGAACTGGGAGTTCTCGCTCAATCTTTTAA
Organism: Microcoleus sp. T2B6; assembly: GCF_036700475.1. Classification (NCBI taxonomy): domain Bacteria; kingdom Bacillati; phylum Cyanobacteriota; class Cyanophyceae; order Oscillatoriales; family Microcoleaceae; genus Microcoleus; species Microcoleus sp. T2B6. The sequence goes on from NZ_JAUBOZ010000019.1 coordinate 100,885, forward strand.
CCAAATGGCACAGCAATTGCGCGAGTCTTTTGCTGCTTTAGAAAAGACCAACTCAGAGTTAGAAAATCGAGTAGAAGAACGAACAAGTGAGCTAAAAGAGGCAAAAATTGCCGCTGATACTGCTAACCATGCCAAGAGCGAATTTCTCGCCAACATGAGCCATGAACTTCGCACACCCCTGAACGGAATTCTAGGATACTCTCAAATTATGGAGCGCGATAAAACTACCACTCCTAAACAAAAAGATGCTATCCACATTATTCACCAGTGTGGTTCGCACTTACTCACGCTGATTAACGATATTTTAGACATTTCTAAAATTGAAGCCAGTAAAATGGAACTTGACAGCTCAAGTTTTAATTTTTCTTCCTTTTTGATCGGGGTTGTGGAAATGTGCCGCATCCGAGCTGAACAAAAAGAAATTACCTTTAGTTATCAAGTATTAAATCAACTTCCTAACGCTGTATATGCTGATGAAAAACGACTGCGCCAAGTTTTGATTAATCTTTTGGGCAATGCTATTAAATTTACAGAAAAAGGAGGTGTTATTTTTAAGGTAGGCGTAATAGGTACGGGGGAAGACTCTGACCAATCACAACTTACTAAAATTCGTTTCCATATCCAAGATACGGGGATTGGAATGGCACCTGAACAGTTAGAAAAAATATTTTTACCGTTTGAACAAGTCGGAAATAGCCAGCAGAAGGCAGAAGGCACTGGGTTGGGATTAGCGATCGCACAGAAAATTGTTCAACTGATGGGATGCGAAATAAAAGTCGAAAGTATACTCGGTCAAGGCAGCATTTTTTCCTTTGATTTAGAGTTGAATCCCTCATCTGAATTTATTACTCAACCTTCGCCAAATACTTCAATTAATTTAACAGGTTTTAAAGGCAATAAAAATAAAATTTTGTTAGTAGACGACCGATTAGAAAATAGAGGTTTTATTAGAAGCTTTTTAGAACCACTAGGTTTTAAAATCATGGAAGCTTGTAATGGACAAGAGGGTTTAAATAAAGCCATTGATTTTCAACCTGATATGATTATCACAGACTTAGTGATGCCAGTAATGGATGGATTTGAAATGTCGCGGCGCTTCCGAAAGTCATCAGAGTTTAAGGATGTAATATTGATAGCATCCAGCGCCAGCGTGTTTGAATTCGATCGGCAAAATAGCCAAGAAGCAGGTTGTAACGAGTTCCTGTCAAAGCCTATCCAAGTAGAAGAATTGCTCGAAGTATTAAAAAACTACTTACAAATAGAATGGATTTACGACCAACCTGCGGATTTGGCGATCGCACAGCCGGAAGGTTTCACTGATGTATTAAACGTTCAGAGTGGTGAGCTTGTGATACCGCCATCAGCAGAGCTGGTAGCGCTGTTTAATGCAGCTCGGATCGGCGATATTGAAGTGGTTGAGCAGGAAGCCAATAGACTTAAGCAGATAGACGGCAACTATCTACCCTTTGCTAATAAAATCTTGCAATTTGCCAAGAATTTTGAAGAAAAAGAACTACTAGCTTTTGTAAGAAAACATTTGGGGGAATAAAATGCTCAACCAAAAAGACAATGTAATTTTAATTGTTGACGACAACCCGAATAACCTAAAACTTCTGTTCGATTTTTTGAAGGAGTCAGGCTTCAAGGTTTTAGTAGCTAAGGATGGGGAAAGTGCTATTGAGAAGTTACAAGAAGTTTCGCCAAATATCATATTGTTAGATGTGATGATGCCGGGGATAGATGGGTTTGAAACCTGCCACCGCTTAAAAGCATCGGTGGCAACGAAAGATATCCCTGTGATTTTTATGACATCTCTTACGGATCGCGTGGATAAGGTTAAAGGTCTGTCAATGGGAGCAGTAGATTATATCACCAAACCCTTTCAGCAAGAGGAAGTCCTAGCCCGCGTGCAACTACATCTGAGACTGCGAAATTTGACCAAGACGCTGGAAGAGCAAAATGTGCTTCTCAAAGAGGAAATTGAAGCGCGAAAAGAGGCGGAAGCGGCCTTGCAGAAACTCACTTCTGAGTTAGAGGAACGGGTGGCTTCTCAAACGGCTGAACTTAGACAAGCCTGCAACGAGCTTCAACAGGCTCAAGTTCAGTTGTTGGAAAGAGAAGAAAAATTAGGACATTATGCTTTTCACGACGCGCTAACGGAGTTGCCTAACCGCGCTTGGTTTATGAATCGGCTGCAACAGGCGATCGACTTGTCGTACAGACGTGAAGATTATCTCTATGCGGTGCTATTTATGGACCTAGATCGCTTTAAAGTAGTGAATGATAGCCTCGGACATTTGGTTGGGGATGAATTACTAAAAAGTGTTGCTCGTCAACTGCAAGTTTGTTTACGCCATACAGATGCAGTTGCGCGGTTTGGAGGAGATGAATTTGTGATATTGCTGGAAGATATTAAAGATATTGAGGAACCAAACAGGGTGGCTGAACGCATCCAAAATCAATTAAGGCAGCCGTTTAATTTGAATGATTATGAAGTATTTACCGAGATCAGCATTGGAATTATCGTTAGCACAATGGGTTACGATCGCCCCGAAGACGTGCTCAGAGATGCAGATATCGCAATGTATTATGCTAAAGCTCAAGGTAGAGGGCGTTACGAAACTTTCGATCCAGCTATGCAAACTATTGCGATGACGCGCTTGCAGTTGGAGAACGACTTGAGAAGGGCGATCGCGCTACAAGAATTTTGCGTTCACTACCAGCCAATTGTCTCCCTTTCTACCGGGCAACTGAGTGGCTTTGAAGCTTTGGTGCGCTGGCATCACCCATCTGGCAGAATCTACCCGCCTGCTGAGTTTATCCCTGTGGCTGAAGAAACTGGTTTGATCAATGAACTGGGGTGGTTTGTTTTGCAGGAAGCTTGTCACCAGATCAGTATTTGGCAGCAACAGTTTCCCCACACACCTCCCTTGGCGATTAATGTCAATCTTTCCCCAGTGCAGCTAAAGCAAGCAAACCTACTGAATCGAATTGAGGAGATTTTGCAGCAGACTGGCTTTCCCAGCTACAGTCTCAAACTAGAGATTACTGAAAGCTGCATTTTGGAAACAGTATCCAGGGAAGAAAAGATGTTGAAGCAGCTAAAAGCTCTAGGCCTTATGTTGTGTATCGATGACTTTGGCACCGGCTACTCTTCTTTAAGCCGCTTACACGAGTTTCCCATTGATACCTTAAAAATTGACCGCTCTTTTGTCAGCCGCATTGGGTTAGACAACAGTGGCGTAGAAATTATCCAGACAATTGTAACGCTAGCTCGCAGCCGAGGTATGGATATTGTGGCAGAAGGCATAGAAACGCCAGCACAGCTACAGAAACTGCGAGAGTTGGGGTGTGAGTTGGGGCAAGGATATTTATTTTCTAAGCCTGTAGACAGCGAAAAGGCAACCGAATTATTAGGCTTAAAAGTAGGGCTAGCAAGCTGGCCTGACATCTAGTTTGGCTCAATAAATTTTATGAAACTCTTGTGGGACAGGGCCAAGAGCCTACTCTCATCATCATGCGAACTCAATTATGCTGGGAATTAATAGTTAGTTTGGGTCGGATTTTTGATATTTTATGAATTATTGACACTCCCCGGTCTAAAGACACGGGGATTCTTAAGGAGAAACTTTGGGGGATGAATCCGCCCAAAGTTTGATTCTTAAAGGGTTAGTCAGCAACCCCCTACCCACTCGCCCAATAATTGAAATTGAGTCTATGGCTACTTTTGATTTTCGGATGATATTTGCCGCGCCATTAACATCTGCATTGATT
>NZ_JAUBOZ010000249.1:0-1189 GCF_036700475.1 Microcoleus sp. T2B6
TAAGCTGTTGTACCTTTAAATAGGGTATAATAAAAAAGGAGTTTAGTCAATCTCTACAAAAATGCCAGCTAAAAACCATCTCAATCCCCAACAAATAGAGAAACTACAAAAAGCCTTAAGAGAGGAAGAAAAGGCAAATATTAGAGAAAGAATTCTAATTTTATTATTGCTCAATGACGGCAAGACACAATCTAAAATTGCTGATTTTTTGGGTTGCTCAGTCAATAAAGTATCTTATTGGTGTGTCAAGGGAGATCCAGACAATCTAGAAAGTCTAATAGATGAGAGGATGAAAGGGAATCACAAAAAAGCCACAGATAAATATATAGATATATTATTAGAAACTATAGAAAAAGACCCTCAAGAATTAGGATATGATTTTGGACGATGGACAGCGCAGAGATTAGCAACATACTTAGAACAATCCACAGGAATAAAATTAAGTGGAGGACAAGTTCGGAGGATATTAAAGAAAAAAAAGTATGTTTACATCTGGGCCAAGTATAGCCTAGAGTCGAAGAGAAATCCTGAAAAAAGAACAGCGTTTAAAATAAAGATAGCCGAATATTTAAAAGTAGAAAAAGAAACGCCAGAACGTTTACAGGTATGGTTTTGGGACGAGAGTGGATTTAGTTTAAGAGTCACCCGAAGAAAGAACTGGTGTAAAAAAGGCAGGCGAAAAAAGGTCAGAGGAGACCGAAGAAAAGGCAGAGTTAATGTAATGGGAGGAGTAAGGAATTCCGATAAAAAAAGGTGGGTAGAGTTCCTCAAAAAAGGCAATTCATATAATTTTTATCAAGTGCTAAAACTGTTTCATGAAGAGCTAATTAATGAATGGGTATCAGCAGGTAATCAAGCCTCAGAATTTGCGGAAAAAGGAGCCAAAATAGTGATTATCCTTGATAATGCTAGTTTTCACAAGAAACAAGAGTACCTGAAAATAATTGAAACAGAAATGCCTAACCTTCATTTAGAATTCCTCCCCGAATACAGCCCCGACTATAACTTAATTGAATTAGTATGGCATTCGGCAAAAGAATATATTGCCAATCGACTTTTTACATCTATTGAAGAGCTAGAGTATTTATTGCACCGCCTCTTAAATGAAGGGCAATTAATAATTAAATGGGGTCGCAAAATCAAAAATAAGGGTAATGATTGTATCACAGTTTAAATGTGCAACAGCTTA
>NZ_JAUBOZ010000197.1:0-76 GCF_036700475.1 Microcoleus sp. T2B6
TATGGTGCGTCGCTATGAGATTTTATATCGTATTTGAATATTTGCGATCGCGACGCACCCTACGGCTTGATAGCAA
>NZ_JAUBOZ010000197.1:176-5942 GCF_036700475.1 Microcoleus sp. T2B6
CCGGAAGTATGGTGCGTCGCTATGAGATTTTATATCGTATTTGAATATTTGCGATCGCGACGCACCCTACGGCTTGACAGAAACCGGAAGTATGGTGCGTCGCTATGAGATTTTATATCGTATTTGAATATTTGCGATCGCGACGCACCCTACGGCTTGATAGCAACCGGAAGTATGGTGCGTCGCTATGAGATTTTATATCGTATTTGAATATTTGCGATCGCGACGCACCCTACGGCTTGATAGCAACCGGAAGTATGGTGCGTCGCTATGAGATTTTATATCGTATTTGAATATTTGCGATCGCGACGCACCCTACGGCTTGATAGCAACCGGAAGTATGGTGCGTCGCTATGAGATTTTATATCGTATTTGAATATTTGCGATCGCGACGCACCCTACGGCTTGATAGCAACAACGCGAATTCGGCGATAATCTGCAATCCAATTACCATCGCGGTACAGCGTCGATCGCAAACGCTCTGCAACGGAGTTAATTACCTGCGATCGCACATTATTAGACAACCCCGATAAAAACCCACCAGCAAACATCTCAATCCAATTTACCATACCCGCGCTGCCACCTTCTAGAGGAGTCGGTCGATCGAACAAAACCGCATAACCCACATCAAAACCCTGCTTTTCCAAAAGCCCAGCATACTCGCCAATACTCGGAAAATACCAAGGATTAAGCGCTTCAGGCTCCTCGCAGCCAATTTCTGACAAAACACTCAAAAGTGCGCGGACGATCGCCCCCACGTTCCCCTTACCGCCAAACTCAGCCACAAAACGCCCTCCCGGCTTCAGCGCTTTTTCCACACAATTAATCACAGCATCCGGCTGTTTAATCCAGTGCAAAACCGCATTAGAAAACACAGCATCTAACGGCTCTCCTACTTTAAAACTCCTCGCATCTGCGGCAGCGAATTTAATGTGAGGATAGTTAACTTTTGCCGTGGAAATCATCGACAAAGAGGAATCAATACCTTGCACACAAGCACCACTTTGAGCAATCTTTTCAGTTAACTGTCCCGTACCGCAGCCCAAATCCAGAATTTGTTCACCAGCCTTCGGAGCGAGTAACTCCAAAAGTGATTCGCCGTACTGCCAAACAAAAGCATGATTTTGCTCATAAAGAGCTGAATTCCAATAATTTTCTGACATCTCTTCTCTTCTTTCCTCTTTTTTTCTCTTCTCTTCGCGTTCTTAGCGCCTTCGCGGTTCGTTATTAAATTATTTGCCAGCAAGCAGATTAATTGCATTCCCATCAATACGGCAAACTCTAATATTTTCCAAAATCCGGGCTCCCTGCTTTTCATAAAAAGCAATTCCGGGCGCATTTGCAGTATTAACAGTCCATTCCATACGGCCGCAATTTGTTGACTCAGCAATTTGTGCCAAATACTTTAACAGCGCTGTCCCGACTCCCATACCGCGCATAGGAGCTTGCACAAATAAATCATCAAGCCAAAGGCACGGCTGCGTCAATAAACTTGAATAGGACGAATAAAAAAGAGCAAATCCTACCGCTTTTCCCGCAACTTCCGCCAACAAAACCCGCACTAGCGGAGGCTGGCAAAACAACGTTTGCTGCAATTTATCTGCTGTTGCTGCCAACAAATTTTTAGAGCCATCAAACTCGCTTTTTTGAGAAATAAAATCCACGATTAATTCCAAATCTGCCACATCTGCTTCTCTAATTCTGATATCCAAATTAGCCATTGTTTAATTCTCAACTTCGCCTATTAATCACTGTATGAAATATCATCATCAATGTCCAATATATGTTTAGCTAACCATTTATACTTTTAAAATATAAATGATTGGGACTTATGGAACTTCGGCATTTGCGTTATTTCATTGCAGTTGCAGAGGAACTGAATTTCACTCGTGCAGCCGAAAAACTGCATATTGCCCAACCTCCGCTGAGCCAACAAATCCAGCATTTAGAGGCAGAGTTGGGATTTCAACTGTTTCGCCGCACCAAGCGGACGGTGCAGTTAACGGCAGCGGGACAGGTTTTTTTCGAGGAAGCCGGGAAAATTCTGCAGCAAGTCGATCGAGCAATTCAACTCGGCAGACAAACCAGTCGGGGCGAACTCGGCCAACTGACGATCGGCTTTGTGAGTTCTGCAGCACACAACGTGGTTCCAGCCATTTTGCAGGCCTTTCGCACTCGGTGTCCCGCCGTCAAGCTCGAACTGCACGAGCTGACAACAAACGAACAGTTGCAGCGGTTGCGGTTCGGGCAAATTGATATCGGCTTCGTGCGCCCTCCGGTTGAGGAAGACGGGATAAATTCTGAAATCGTTTTTCGAGAACCGCTGATCGTGGCACTGCCAGAAACGCATCCGGCGGCCGATCGCACGCATCTTGAATTACGCGAACTTTCCACCGAACCGTTCATTTTGTTTCCGCGTTCCCAGGCTCCGGGACTCTACGATGCGATCGTCAGTCTTTGTCAGCAAGCAGGTTTTAGCCCTCGCGCGGCTCAAGAAGCAATTCAAATGCAAACCATTGTGAGTCTGGTAGCCGCCGAGATGGGAGTGGCGATCGTTCCGGCGTCAATGCAAAATTTCCAGCGCAGCGGGGTTGTTTACAAAGCGTTACCAGAATCAACCTGCATTGTGGCGATCGCTCTAATTTGGTGCAGCGATCCAACGGCGGCGGTGCAGCGGTTTTTGGAAGTCGCCAGACAAATCAGCGGATTTGAGATTTGAGATTGTAAATTTTAGATTGACTGGCAATTTGACAAACTTATCAAAACTCAAAGATTTTCTGTGCAACAACACCCGTAGAATGATTAATTGATGCTCGGAGTTCGAGCAACTACTGCCGTAAAAGTCGGTACGATGCGACCCCAACGGCTCACAATATCCCATATAAATATTAAGTACAAGAGAGCAAGGGATGGTATTGGCAACAGAAATGGGTTCGTCCCAACCGGAATCCTCTTTCGATTTATCTACTTATCTAGTCAAGCGAAAAGAGGCGATCGAGGTAGCTCTCGACAGTGCACTGCCGGTCATCTACCCAGAGAAAATCTACGAAGCAATGCGCTACTCGCTGCTAGCGGGGGGCAAGCGCCTGCGTCCGATCCTGTGTCTGGCTAGCTGCGAACTGGCCGGCGGCACTACATCTATGGCAATTCCGACAGCTTGCGCTTTGGAAATGATCCACACGATGTCGCTGATTCACGACGATTTGCCGGCAATGGACAATGACGACTACCGGCGCGGCAAACTGACGAACCACAAAGTCTACGGCGAGGATATTGCCATTTTGGCTGGCGATGGTTTGTTGACCTATGCTTTTGAATTTATCGCCACTAAAACTGAGAATGTACCCCCCCAACAGGTGTTGCAGACGATCGCCCATTTAGCGCGGGCATCGGGTGCTGCTGGACTTGTAGGCGGTCAGGTGGTTGACTTGGAATCGGAAGGAAAGACAGATGTTTCTCTGGAAACTTTGAATTACATTCACGCTCACAAAACAGGCGCGCTGTTAGAGGCCTGCGTAGTTTGTGGGGCAATTCTGGCCGGGGCTTCGGCTGCGGATTTGCAGCGGCTGTCTCGTTTCGCTCAAAATATTGGGTTGGCTTTCCAGATCGTTGACGACATTTTGGATATTACTGCTACCCAAGAAGAACTGGGCAAAACTGCTGGCAAAGATGTTCAAGCAGGAAAAGTCACTTATCCGAGTTTGTGGGGAATTGAGGAGTCTCGGCGCCAAGCTTCGCAGCTTGTTGCTGATGCTAAGGCTCAATTGGCAGTGTTTGGGAGTAAAGCTCTACCGCTGCTGGCGATCGCCGATTATATTACCAGCCGCAGTAACTAGAAATACTAAACACTATGCAGGAAATTTGCAGCGGCATTTTAAACAATCATGTACTCGTGGTTGCTTTGATCGCTTGTCTGGCGGCTCAGATCATGAAGTTGCCGATCGAGTTGGTCAAAAACCGCAAGTTTAATCTTCGGTATTTGGTAACAACGGGGGGAATGCCCAGCGCTCACTCGTCTTTTGTGGGCGCTTTGGCTGCTGGAGTGGGACAAACGATGGGATGGGAAAGTCCAGAGTTTGCGATCGCTGCGATCTTTGCAATTATTGTGATGTATGACGCAGCAGGCGTCCGCCAAGCTGCAGGCAAGCAAGCTCGCATCCTCAACCAAATTATTGACGAGTTTTTTGAGGAAGATCACAACCTTAATGAAGCTCGCCTGAAAGAGTTGCTGGGACACACTCCTTTTCAAGTGCTTGTAGGTTTGGGGCTGGGAATCACTATTGCTTGGATCGCAGGGCCTGCATATTAAGTTTTAAGTACGGAGTAAATTTGGGGCAGTGGTGTTTTTTGACGAGTTGGAGGTAAAAGTTGGTGGCGGGGATTAATAGTTCGGCAACTCATCCGTCTCTAGCTCAGAAAAGCACCCGAACTTTTTGGAAGTTTATGGCAATGCCTATTCCCTAATTAAGCACTTCAAAAAGTTCAAAAAGTTTTTTCACTTCCCACTCCTTGGAATTGTTTTGCTATGCTCCAAAGACTATATGTACACAACTTCAGATGCCTAGAAAACTTTGAACTGCCGATAAAGGGGATGCCATCTGCTCTCTTGATTGGAAAAAATGGTGCCGGTAAATCAACTACTTCGGTTGTCTTACAGGTATTTCAGTCCATCGGTCGAGGCATAAATAGAGTTCGCGATCTTGTCAATGTAAAAGATTTTGCTCGTGGCAGGTCGGATGTCCCAATCCGGTTTGAAATAGAAGTCTTACTTAACGAGAAATTATACAAATATGTCCTTGCCTTCGAGTTGCCAGAAAAATCTAAAGAGCTTCGAGTTTTTGAAGAGGAATTGCTAGTTGGAGGAACTCCAATTTACTCCCGTAAAGAAGCCCAAGTCACTTTTTTTCACACCAGTTGGCAAAATCGTGAAGCTCAGTTTATGGTGGGTTGGCATCTTATTGCCTTGCCAGTAATTCAGGAGCTATCTGAGACAGATCCTCTACATATTTTTAAGACTTGGCTCGCACGCACGATCATTTTAGCCCCGATTCCCAGCTTGATGAGTGGAGACTCAAACGGTGAAACTTTGGAGCCAAAGCGAGATGGTTCAAACTTTGGGGAGTGGGTTTCGGGCTTACTGAGTCGCTATCCTGCAGCCTACACACAGGTTGATAAATATCTCCGAGAAGTCATGCCTGACATTCAGGATTTTCTGAATGAACTAATCGGCAAAGACTCGAAAAGCATGATTGTTCGGTTTGAAGCAAATAATGCGAATCTAAGTATTGAATTTAATGACTTATCTGACGGGGAGAAATGCTTTTTTCTTTGCGCTGTTGTCTTGGCTGCCAACAAATTTTATGGCCCCCTTTTTTGCTTCTGGGACGAGCCAGATAACTATCTATCCTTATCGGAGGTTGGACATTTTGTAATGTCTCTGCGACGCTCATTTAAAAATAGCGGTCAAATCTTAGTGACATCGCATAATCCTGAAGCAATCCGCAAGTTTTCAAATGAAAATACCTTTGTATTAGATCGCAAAAGCCACTTAGAGCCAACTTTAGTCAGACCGCTGAGTGAGATGTCTGTTAAAGGCGACCTGATAAATGCCTTGATTGGTGGCGACATAGAGCTATGAGTAATAAGTATCAACCGCACATTCATGTGTTGGCGGAAGATGATGCTAATCGCAGGGTAAACGCATCTTAACTTTCCCCCAAAATATGCTACAGTTAAATTCGACTAAATTTCAATGTAGTTTTTTGT
>NZ_JAUBOZ010000198.1:0-5908 GCF_036700475.1 Microcoleus sp. T2B6
CGCCCTTTCTGGACGGGCGGGACGCCCATCCCACAAGAACCATCACGCATTGTAAGTTATTTAATTCTCATTCCTAAGCTGTTCGGCATTTAAAAGACGATAGTAGGGTGCGTCATTACAGAAGTGTTTCCCGCATAAGCGCGTAAGAGTTCACTCCTGACGCACCATACAAGCCTCGTTACTGGTTTAAATGCTCCACAGCTTAACACCAATCCTTTACTTAGAACCAAACACCTCGCGCACCCGATAAATAGGTTTTCCCTGCGACTCGTGATAAGTCCGCATCATCACTTCCGCCAGCAAACCAAAACAAAATAACTGCACGCCAGTTAACAGCAAAACCACAGCCAAAATCAGCAAAGGGCGGTTCCCAATAATTTGACCAAAACCCAATTTTAAGACTGTCAAATAAATCCCTAAAACCGTTCCCAACGTCATAGAACTCAGTCCCAAAAGTCCAAAAACGTGCATCGGTCGAGTCAGAAACTTTTTCATAAAAGAAATAGTTAACAAATCCATCAACACGCGAAAAGTCCGCCAAATCCCGTACTTACTTTGACCGAAACGGCGGGCGTGATGTCGCACCGGAAGTTCTGCAATTCTCGCCCCTTCAATAAACGCCAAAGCAGGCAAAAAGCGGTGCAATTCCCCGTACAGATTCAAGTCTGCTGCCAACTCGGATTTATAAGCTTTCAAAGAACAGCCGTAGTCATGCAAAGTTACGCCTGTAACGCGACCAATTAACCAGTTCGCAATTTTAGAAGGAATCAACCGACTAATAGTATTATCCTGCCTATTTTTCCGCCAGCCGCTAACTAAATCGTAGCCTTCATCTAACTTGGCCAACAATAGCGGAATATCAGCCGGATCATTTTGCAAATCGCCGTCTAGGGTAACAATAGCACGGCCGCGAGCGCGATCGAAACCTGCCGACATGGCAGCAGTTTGCCCGTAATTGCGGCGCAAAATTACAGCACAAAGGTCATCGCGAGTGCTGGCTAACTGCTGGAGAAGTGCACCCGAACCGTCCTTAGAACCGTCATCTACACAAATAATTTGATAGCTGAGTCCAGAGGGTTGGATAGAAGAGGCGATCGCCTCAATCAAATGAGGCAAACTTTCCACCTCATTATACACCGGCACCACCACTGAAACGTCGAGAACAACCTCAGCGCCAGCCTGCTGTGCAGCCAATTTTTCCAAAAATAATGCAGCGTCCATTTGTTTGTTAGATAACATCAGTAATCATTAGTCATTAGTCATTAGTCATTAGTCAACAGTCAACAGTCAACAGTCAACAGTCAACAACTAATTAGGTTGATAACTTGCCACAACTTTACCATATCCCCGCAATTGCTGGTAATAAGCTTGACTGACTCGATCGCCATCCTCCGACAAAACATCGATACCGATACCGTTGCGACCTTGTGCTTGTCCCGAACTGTGAATGTAGCGATTATCTCCGAGATACAATCCTACATGAGTTGCTTTTTCGGGCGTACCAAAAAATACTAAATCCCCCGGTTCTAAAGCACTGATACTAATAGGTTTAGTAAAAGCTTCCTGCTGATAAGCATCCCTCGGCAACCAGATGCCCGCAGCCACAAAAGCAGCTTGCATCAAGCCCGAACAATCATAATTTGGCCCGACTGTACCGCCCCAAAGATAATAATTGGATTGGTTCATAGCCTCGCGAGCGAAAGTAATTACTATTGGTAATTTTTCCTTGATTTGGGCCTCAGAAAGCACGAGAGGATGATACACTGTTTCTGCCCGATCGAGCAACTCAACATCTCGAATATCCAGCCATCCCGGATAATCATCTTCGCACAGTCGCACCATCACAGCCGTTGTATCCAAGTTTACATCGCTCTGTCTTAGGGGGAGTTCGACGACGCGCAAATGCCGCCCCAGGGCTGCTTGAGTTGCCAATCGATCGCACTTTGGGGAATCGTAAATATTTATGTGCGATCGCGCCCGGTACTCCTGAACATCAGATAATTGATAATTGGCCATTGCTAATTGCTAATTGTTTGCTGTTAATTGTTCGCATTTAACGATAGATTGCCATTAGCTGCTAGCCGTTAACCGTTAACCGTCAGCCATTAACCATGACATTTTTTCACAAAGACGAACAATTAGAAAACCTCGGCAGTAGCATTATAGACTCCACGTTGTCAGAATTTACAGGATTAAGTGGCGATCGTACAGCCATTACCTGGATAGTCTACGATCCGCCGGTGCGAGTCAATACAGGCGGTGCCCTGAGTCCAGAAGAATTTTGGAAATATCAACCGCGAGGTTTTAGCGCCAGAGCTTCCGAACGAATTTATCCAGCCAGCATCGTCAAATTATTCTACCTCGTTGCCATCTGGGAATGGGCGCAAAAAGGCATGATTCAAACATCGCCAGAATTAGAACGCGCCGTCCGAGATATGATAGTTGATTCCAGCAACGACGCCACCAGTTTAGTAGTAGACGCCCTCACCGGCACAACCAGCGGCCCAGAATTATCACCAGGCCCCTTTGAAAGTTGGAAACAGCAGCGAAACATCGTCAACCGTTACTTTCAATCATTGGATTGGCCGGAATTACAAAATATTAACGCCAATCAAAAAACCTGGTGTGACGGCCCCTACGGTCGCGAGCGAGCATTTGTGGGAGAATTAATGGAAAATAGAAATATGCTGACCACAAATGCAGCGGCGCGTTTGCTGCACAGTATAATCGGCGGCGTAGCTGTTTCTGCCCAAGCATCGCAAGAAATGATGGGTTTAATGAAACGCAGTTTAGACCCAGCAGAATTAGAAGCAGATCCCGAAAATCAAGTTACAGGTTTTTTAGGCGGCGGATTGCCAGAATCAGCAAAATTGTGGTCAAAAGCGGGACTGACAAGTCAAGTGCGTCACGATGCTGCTTATATTGAAATACCAAATTTGCGGCCGTATTTGTTGGTTGTATTTACCGAGGGGAAAGAGAATAGCAAGAATGAAGAAATTTTGCCATTTATATCGCGGCAAGTTGTCGAAGCGATGAAGGCACTTAATTAGACTTAGGGCAAATTGAAAATTATACACGCAGATTCCCGACTTCTGAAAAAAGTTGGGACTCTAACAGCGTCAACTGTCAACCCTAACTTTTTAATTGAACTTGCTCCATCATTCGTTGATCTTGTTGGCTGTGAAAACGATGAGTTGAGGAAAGTAATTCTTCTTTGGTAACTGGCGTTCTTCTTAGGGTATCTAAAGGAACTAGAAACTCACATTTTTGAATTTTGATTTCCAGTGCATCAATTACAAATCTTACATCCAAAAAACTGGCATCTTCGTAGTCATTATCTTCATAACGTTTAATTTGTTCTTCTTTCAGTCCAGCTAAATCTGCCAATTCTTTTTGGATTAGCTTAGCCATTTGTAACAAGTTAAGCCTGTATGGCAGTTGTCAAAGGGATTTCAGAAGAGGCATCAAATAAAAATTGATTCAGGCCTCGCTGTCGATCGGGGAAAGGTGCAACAATTAACTTAACATTGGGCTTTCGTTGAGATTTAACAATACCTAAATCTTGGTTTTCGGGCGCGGCGAAATACTCGATCAAGTCAGTGGCCTTACCTTTTTGATGAGCTACATAAAAATGGTAAAGACCCCGGTAAATCATTTCTAATGAAATCGAATCTATTGGTAAAGAGAGTTGGTCAGCAACGGCATCACCTAAATCAACCAAGAGTGCATAAAATATCCAAGTCCCCCAAATTTGAAGCTGGATGCCGTTGAGAGAACCTGTCCACAAATAACTTAATCCCAAAAGCCTTTTTACGGTATTAAAAGCATCTTCAATCCTCCAGCGCCTGCGATATAAATCTGCGACTACGTAGGGAGGTAATACATGAGGATCTAGTACGCTTGTCAAATAAGAATGCCAAATTTTACCGGAACGAACTTCAATCAAACGTAAGGTAATAAATGGAGTTTTTGAAGTTCCTGAGCCTAGCCGTATCCGACTATCTCGGAGTTCATAACTCTTGGTAAATACTTGCTGTATTTTAATTGCTGCTCCTTTTTTTAACAATACTCCGGACAGTTTTTAAAGAGGGATACGATCGCTTTTGCAGCAGAGAAGTGAAAAAAGTGAGTGCAATCTGAACCCAAAATCAACAGAAAAAAAGGCACTCTTTTCGGTTAAGCTATAAAAACACACAAGCTCAACAGATTGCCTTAGGAAAATCATGGAATCCATCTTACAACAAATGCCAGGGATTAGTCAACCCCAAAAGAAGTTTTTAATCACTTTATTCTCAACTATCTTGCTGGCTTATGGCAAGGTCAACTTCACAAATCTCAGTCGTTATAGTTGTTTGAGCGAAAAAACCTACCGTCGTCACTTTCTCAAAAGCTTTAATTTTCCACAATTTAATCAATATTTCCACGGAACTTGCTTTAAATCCTGAACACACAGTCATTGCTGTTATTGATTGTTCTTTTTTAAGAAAAAGTGGCAAAAAAACTGACGGCAAGGCTTATTTTTATAATGGTGTAGCTGGTAAATCGGAACAGGGATTGGAAATTTCTGTGATTTCTATTGTCGAAATTGAGACTCGTTTATCTTATAGCTTAAGCGTGCAACAAACTCCATCACGTCCTCAAATAAAGCCAGGGAAAAAACTGCCACAAAAACCGAAGAATAGCTGGTCAAAAAAATCTCGCAAAAAACAGGAGTCTCAAAGCTCAACGCCTGACATCACAAGAGTTGATGACTATGCACAACATCTAAAGAATACTCGTTATTTCTTCCCAAATTCTGTACGTCCAAATGGTCGCTGATGGCTATTACTACCGCTCTAAATTCTGGGATGCTGTGCGGGAGTTAAATTTAGACTTTATTGGCAAGTTAAGAGTTGATGCCGTCCCTACGCTATCTTTATACTGGTGAACAAAAGAAACTGGGAGCTCCACGTAAATATGATCGCACAAGTTGACTGCCATGATTTGAGTCGTCTTAATTTTGTTAAAGAAATAAAACCGGGAGTTTCATTATATACATTGGTGGTGTGGAGTTGTTGTTTAAATTGCCAAATTAGGTTGGCTTGTATCTCTGAGGTTCAAGCCAACGGAGAAATGAAAAATGCTTTATTATTTAGCACTGATATTCACTTACCGCCTGAGCAAATTGTTGAATATTATCAGGCTCGTTTCCAGATTGAATTTATTTTTCGTGATGCCAAGCAATTTACGGGATTGTCGGATTGTCAAGCTCGTCATTTACCACGGCTTGATTTTCACTTTAATGCCAGTCTAATTGCCTTAAACTTAGCCAAACATGAACTTTCTAGTTGTCATTCATCTGCCAAATCTTTTGTGTTTTCTATGGCCTCTTATAAACGTCTGGAATTCAATAAGCATCTACTTTCTACCTTTATTGATAAGTTAGATTTAGACCCGGATTTGATTTTAAACCATCCTAATCTTCCTTCAGTCTTGTCTTATGGTACTCTGGCTGCTTAAAAACTGTCCGGAGTATTGTTATATATAACTTAAGCTTTATAACTAGGTTGCAAAGGTTTGAGATTATTCGCCTTACTTGCGGAAGCTTTCCTACGCTCGATGGTAAACTCCGTCAAGGGTTCAGAATGACATTTAAGTTATTACTCCAACCGCTATTAACTAAATCCTTCTGAGAATGCGATCATAAATGTCGCAAATCGAACTGATGCGGTGGGTGGGCGGGCAAATAAAATCCTGCTTGGAGCAGGATTTTCCCCCCTTTATCGGGGGTCGTCATTGATTACTTGACAAAATCATCAATCTCTTCATTATCGTCAGTTGCCTTTTTCTTGTGAGAAGCTTTGACTGCCGATTCGATATAACGGAAGTGCAAGTCAATCACTGCTTGCTCAGATGAAAGCCAGTAAAC
>NZ_JAUBOZ010000020.1:0-75670 GCF_036700475.1 Microcoleus sp. T2B6
TTAGTAGGCATTGACTTTTTATAAATATCATCATATTATACTATGCAATATGCGTTTTAGATGCTGAACAGCTTATCGCCACAAAACCATTGCAACAATTCATCAAGATTGGTGAGGAAACTGCCATCAGCCGATTGAAAATTCAAATAAGCTGTTTGATGTCCTTGTTCTTTAGCATGGTGTAAAATACGTTGTAATAAAGAAGTTTTTCCCATTTGACGGGGTGCTTTCACGCGAATCAAGGCACCAGGTTTGACAATGGTTTGGTAGCAGTCTGATTCAATGGGAGGGCGATCGATATACAGGGGACAATCTAAACTAACAGAACCTTCTGGGTTGTCTAAGTTGGAAATCGAAATGGGAGGGGTGGCGATCGATCGCGCATTTTCCACCACAGGCGACGACTTCTCAACGATATTATCGCTAAAAGAAGCATCGGGCGATCGCTCTGCTGCATCCAACCCAGAAAAATCCGACTTTTTCTTTAATACCGGCGTGAGTTGTTCTGGAATCCCTGCCATGCTGATGCTAACGCAACCCAACTTATAGGCAAATTCGATCGACTCCCCCGCCGCCAAGGTATCGTAAAAACCTACAGCAAATTCTCGTGCGGCTTTATCTCCCACCGCTTGGTTCATGCCGATCACATAGGGAATGTGACGTGCGATCGCCTCAGCTTGCACTTCTGAATAGCAAGCGTTGAGTATGACGCACTCCACGTACTCATTAAACGCCTCAAACAAAGCTGCCAAAGCTTTGGCATTTACCAGCTTAATCTCCCCCATGTCATCTTCTAGGGCTAAACCCCCTTCTCCTGCACCATGCCCAGAGAAATGCACAATCTCTGGTTTATAATCTAATACGGCTCGCTGCATTTCTCTTGGCGTCACCGCCCACTGTTGCTCGAGTTGAAACTTGTCGCGCTTTTTAGAGCGTTGCAACCCCTCTGCAATTTCCTTGGCCTCTTCACCTAAGCGCAGGGGAGTGGAGTTTTTCGGGTTGGCGGCCAAAAACAGGATCGTTTTTTTCTTTCTTGGGGTACTACTCATCAATGGAACCTTCACGCTTAGGAGATACAGGAGCTTAACGACACTACCCCAGTCAGGGCGAGATATTTCTTGCCTTTACGGTATTTAAGCACAAACATCTTTATTTGTGTTGGTCAGTAAACTGGCAGAAACGATCGCCCAGACTCAAGCATAACCAATCGAAAAGGCGATCGCGACTCTCAACTAATCTTTTTAGCTACGTATTCAACAAGTGCGATCGCCTTCCCCTTTTGCAGTCCTATTTCATAAATATCGAGATTCTTTATAGTTTTATTCTCATGCCAGATCCAGGATTTTTTGATGATTATTATTGCCTAAATTAGTACATAAAATCTTCTATACTTCCGCATTTATTTAATCCACGCACTCCGAAAAAAACGGGTTTTTGATCAAGTCTGTGGATAGCAACAATGATTTATTTTAGTTTACTTAAACAATCACTCAATTCCCCTACCAACCATTCTTTCTCAGCTTGCGGCAAAAATAAGCCAAAACAATAGTTACGCGACTGGGCGCGAATCCGGCAAAAAGTTATCGATTTTTTGAGCAATGGCAGATGAATTCCGCTCAACTTTACCCGCTGGATATCTTGAGGGCTGATTTGAATTGGTCTAGTGAATAGATAATAAGCAATCCAACACAAGCACATCAAAGCATAAAATACGGTAAATATTATTACAGCTTGGATTGATCTAAATACAAACAGATGAAAAAATTTAGCTAGCCCGTCGGCTACAGTGTAGCCAAACAAGCTAAATGGCCCGTCCGACGGTACGACAATTAAACCTAGGATTAAATCAAAAAATACCAGAATCAAAAAGAAGGGAGGTAAAACTTTATAACTCTGATAAATGAACTGAAAAACCACTGTGGGTTTACGAGGGAAACGAGCGGGGTATATATTGATGAATAACCACCATTTAGCGTCAATTAAAGTAATTCGGGATTGGGGCGATCGCTTAAACATTTTTTCGGGATTAATCCCCTTTGGCTGTTCCCCTCGCAATGCTGATAAAGCATCTTTTGCTGAGTGAAATCGATCTTCACTTGCGGGTTCAATTATCTTCTCTAACCAGTCGGCAAACTCTGGAGAAATAGAGACGCGATCGCGGAATTTTATCTTTTGCTTTTGTCTGGGTAAATCAGATGGAAATTTCTGGGTTAACAGGAAAAGCAGCGTTGTTCCTAATCCATACAAATCTGTTGATAATACAGCTTTTCCTCTGAATTGTTCTGGTGCCATGTAACCGTAGGTTCCGACAACGGTACTGCCTCCTGTAACGGTATGATGGTAAGTATTTTGAACTGCGCCAAAATCAACTAGGAAGACTAGCCCATTTTTTTGCAGAATAATATTTTGGGGCTTAATATCTCGGTGGATAGTAGCAGGTAACAGCGATTGCAGATAAGCCAGAATTTCTAGCACTTTAGAGGCGATATGACGAACTTGCGCTTCATTTGGTTTCCAGCCATTTTCTATCCACTGTGCGAGAGATTTTCCCGGTGCGAGTTGTTGGGCGATATAAAAACAACGATCTTGGGAAGTATCCACTTGAAAGTAGTCAATGTAGCGAGGAATTCCCGGATGATTCAATCCCGATAAAGTTTTTGCTTCTCGTTCAAATAACTCGATTTTCTTCCATTCAGTTGTCAGGCGCAGGGATAAAGCTTTGAGTGCAACTTTTTGATTGCTGTTTAAATCTACAGCAGCATAGGTGATTCCAACTCCACCCTGTCCTAATTTGCCGATTATGCGATATCTTTCAGCAATGATTTTTTCCGATTGTTCTAGTGTTTCCATATTTTTATGCGTGGGGTTATTTGGGATAATTAGTAGGTTGCGCCGCGAGATTTGAGTATTTTGGCTGCTACTTCTCGGTCGGGGTTCCAGTTGGTTTCTGCTATCTTTAGGGGCGTGTCGCCATCGCAGTTGGTAGCGTCAAATTTTGCACCTTTAGCAATCAGTAGTTTTAAGATTTCTACAGTGCCATAATGTGCTGCTTTGTGGAGTGGAGTTGTGTTACACATATCTCTATTATTAACATCTGCACCGTTTTTAATTAGCAGTGCAGCAATATCATTGTGTCCGATCGCGATCGCTTGATACAATGGAGTTTGACCGTTCGCATTTCTAGCGTTAACCCTTGCGCCATTAGCAATTAGCAGTTCAGCGATATCTTGAGATCCTTGAGCAACAGCAAGATGCAGGGGAGTTTGAAGCAAGTTATTTTTGGCATTAACGAATGCACCTTTGGCAATGAGTTTTTTGGCTACATCCTCAAGTTTGAAATCGACAGCGATATGCAGTAAAGTTCTGCCTTCTTTGTCTTCACTATTAACATCTGGGTTTTTACTAATTAGCCGCGCCACTGTATCCTGAAGTTTCAGGTCTACGGCGATATCCAGTGGAGTTTTTCTTTGATTATCCTGGATATTAATTTCTGCACCTTTAGCAATCAGCAATTTTAAGATTTTTACCGTGCCATAATGTGCGGCTTTGTGCAGTGGAGTTGTGCCAGCTCCATCTATATTATTGACATCTGTACCGTTGTTAATTAGCAGTGCAGCAATCTCATTGTGTCCGATCGCGATCGCTTGATACAATGGAGTTTGACCGTTCGCATTTCTAACGTTAACCCTTGCGCCATTAGCAATTAGCAGTTCAGCGATATCTTGAGATCCTCGATCGACAGCTAGGTGTAACGGAGTATCTCCATATTGGTCTATAGCGTTGATATCCAGCATTAGCAAAGCAGCAACTTCTTTTGTGGTTGCATAGTGCAGTGGAGTTCTTTTTATACGATCCCGAATCGCAACATTTGCACCGTCTTTAATTAGCTGTTGTACCAACTCCTTAAAACCTATTTTGGCTGCGTTATGTAATAAAGTTCTACTCTTGCCATTTCGGGCATTGTCTTCTTTGATGTTAATTTTTGCGCCCGCAGCGAGTAGTATCTTTGCGATCGCCTTCGATCGCGCCGTATGTAGAGGAGTCGTGCCATGTTTGTTTTTGGCATTGACATCCGCACCTTTAGCAATCAGCAACTTTGCCATTTCAGGCGATCGGGCCCAGAACAGAGGAGTTGTACATATACTATTACACGCCCCAAATTGATCTTCTCCCCAGGCGTTAATATCTGCACCTTTAGCAATTAGCGTCTGTGCCACTTTTATGCGATCGGATGCCGTAGCAAAGTGTAACGGGGTCCAGCCATATGCACTCTTAGCGTTGACATCTGCACCTTTGGCAATTAACAATTCTGCCACCTCTTTTGAGCCAGCAAAGTGTAGTAAATTCTGATTATTTACCCTGCTATTAGCATTAATGCCAAGATCCAGATAATGCCTAACAGTTTGAGTATCTCCCTGTTCGACAGCCTCGACAACTGCATTGGGTGTAAATCCAATCCGGTTGAGGATGGGATATTTAAAGTGATTGAAAACAGCAACACTAACAATAGCAGCAATTCCTATTTTGAGGCGTTTTTCCCATTGCGTCGATGATCGATTGGATTTAACGCTAACTATTCGAGGATGGCGCAGCAATTCAAGCGCTTCTCTTGCCGAGTTAAAGCGGTTTTCTAAATCTGGCGCGATCGCTTTTTCTAACCAATCGGCAAATGCTGAAGAAATCTGAATTTGAGAGCGAAAATCTTTCTCTAGTATATTTGTTGGTAATTCGGCGGGCGAACGGTGGGTTAGTAAATACAACAATGTCGCTCCTAAACCATATAAATCTGTTGCAGGTACGGCTTGTCCGAGAAATTGTTCTGGAGCCATATAACCATAGGTTCCAACTACGGTACTTCCTCGCATTAAGGTATTGTAATAAGTGTTTTGCACTGCTCCAAAATCTACTAAGCAGACTGCCCAGTCTTTTTGTTTGTGGGAATTTATGGGCGATTTGAAAACAATATTCTCTGGTTTAATATCCCGGTGGATAACAGGTGGTGTCTGTGAATGGAGATAAACCAAAATATTCAAAATTTGTGTGGCAATGCGTTGAATTTCGGACTCACTAGCGTGCCAGCCACTTTCGACTAAACTTGCTAGAGATTGCCCTTCTGCCAGTTCTTGTACTATATAAAAACAACGGTTGTCGGGAGTATCGACATAAAAATAATCCAAATAACGCGGAATTCCCGGATGATTCAATTTTGATAAAACATTGGCTTCTCGTTCAAATAGTTCCAGGACTTTCCAGTCATTCATCTTCTGTAAAGACAAAGCTTTGAGTGCGACTCGCTGGTGTGTTTGGAGGTCAACGGCTTCATAACTTGTGCTACTACCGCCTTCTCCGAGTAGCTTTTTAATTTGATAGTGTTTGACTAAGTTATGGGGAATTTGTTCAACAATATCCATAGCATTATCCTGGGTTTATGAGTACCAACAAACATTTTATATTTGGGTTTTTAAACCCCAAATTTTGAAAAATTTATGCAAGGTAAGTTGAGTGTTTGAGTATATTTCAAACAAGTCAATAGAAAAGTCAATGACTGACTCTGTATATTTGCTTAAATTTCAATTACCGTATTTCTATGGATAACTTACCCAGAATTTTGGAGTGTCATATCACCTTTGGCGAAAATTTGCGTACGGGATCTTGATCGTAATCGAGCCGATCATAGCCGGCGCGATCGTAAATGCTTGCAAGCAATTCCGGCAAATTAACAATAGGTTCTACATCTTCTTCGCGCAAAGGAAGTTGTCGGTCTTTTTGAGATGCTAGCCAACGTTCGTAGGCTTCTCTATCGCCACTTTTTCTCTCAGCGCCCTCTGCGTCCTCTGCGGTTAATCAAAAAAAGTAGTGATTTTGGATACAATTCCCGACTCAACAGTCGATCGAACTCCTCAATTTTTGATCGGGATCTAAAATTCACCTAAAGTTCGACGCCCGATCGCAAAACCCTTCCTAAGATAGAACTTGGGGGACGATCGACCTAAAAGCCGATTCAGGGGCAAACGCCTTGCACCTGAAAATCCCCAACTAGCAAGCCGCAAGACAGGGAGGACATCAAAATCATGGTAAACGCGCCGACAGGGGAAACCCGCCTGGGCCCGATAGATCAGGTGCAATCCTTAGACCGCGATTGCACAACTCTATCCCGTCACGTACTCCAGCAACTTCACAGCTTTTCAGCAGATGCTCAGGATCTCAGTGCCCTGATGAATCGCATCGGGCTGGCGGCTAAGCTGATCGCGAGGCGGCTCAGCAGAGCCGGGTTAATGGAAGATGCTTTAGGGTTTACAGGGGCTGTGAACGTGCAGGGAGAATCCGTCAAAAAGATGGATATCTATGCCAATGAAGTGTTTATCTCGGTATTCCAGCAAAGCGGACTTGTCTGCCGCTTGGCTTCCGAGGAAATGGAAAAACCCTACTACATTCCCGAAAATTGTCCGATCGGGCGTTACAGTCTGCTCTACGACCCCATAGACGGTTCTTCCAATCTTGACATCAATCTCAATGTAGGCTCCATATTCAGCATCCGCAAGCAAGAGGGGGACGATGAAGATGGTTCTGCTTCCGACTTGCTGCAACACGGACACAAACAAATTGCCGCTGGCTATGTACTCTACGGCCCCAGTACCATGCTGGTTTATTCGATCGGTCAGGGTGTTCATTCCTTTACCCTCGACCCCAGTTTGGGCGAGTTTATTCTAGCTAACGAAAACATTAAGGTTCCCGATCGCGGCCCGATTTACAGCGTTAATGAAGGCAACTTCTGGCAGTGGGAGGAATCTTTGAGAGACTACATTCGCTACGTACACCGCAGCGAAGGCTACACCGCCCGGTACGGCGGGGCTTTGGTGGGAGATTTCCACCGGATTTTATTCCAGGGAGGCGTGTTTTTGTACCCCGGAACGGTGAAAAACCCCGAAGGCAAATTGCGTTTGCTCTACGAATCGGCTCCTTTGGCGTTTTTGATGGAGCAAGCCGGCGGGCGGGCAAGTACGGGCATTCAAGACATCTTAGATGTTGTGCCGACCAAACTGCACGAGCGATCGCCCTTGATTGTCGGCAGTAAAGAAAATGTAGCGATGGTCGAGTCTTTTATTCAAGATCGATCGCGCAATCCTAGAACAGTCCAAAAGTGAAGGAAGAAGGAAGAGGGAAGAAGGAAGAAGGAAGAGGGAAGAAGGAAGAGGGTTTTAACTTATAACTTTCGACTCCCAATTACCAATTCCCCATTGCCAATTTTCAATTACCAATTTTCAATTTTCAATTTCCAATTTCCAAGTCCCAATAAACAGCTATCAAATTGTAGGAGTTACAGTAATGACAGCAACACCAACGAATCACCTGTTAGAAATCAAAGAAATTGGCCAAAGTATCTGGATGGACAATTTGACTCGCGATCTGATCGAGTCCGGCGAACTCAAACAGATGATTGAAAGTCGGGGACTGCGGGGGATTACATCTAATCCAGCTATTTTTGAGAAAGCGATCGCAGGTAATGTGATTTACGACGCGGATATCGAAGCGGGCATCCGGGCGGGTAAATCTGTAATGGAGATTTACGAATCTCTGGTATTTGAAGATATCCGCAACGCTTGCGACATCTTCGCCCCAGTTTACGCAGAGTCGAAGGGTTTGGACGGCTACATAAGCATTGAAGTGCCACCGACGATCGCCAACGACACAGAAAGCACAATTAGCGAAGCCATGCGCTATTACAAAGCCCTCGGCAAAGAAAACGTGATGATTAAGATTCCGGGAACCGCTCAAGGTTTACCCGCAGTCGAGCAAGTCATCAGCGAAGGCATTAACGTTAACGTGACTTTACTGTTCTCGGTTGACAGCTACGTCGAAACCTTCTGGGCTTACATTCGCGGTTTGGAAGCGCGGGTGGCTAAAGGTTTGGATGTGAGCAATATTGCTTCTGTTGCCAGTTTCTTCTTGAGCCGGATCGACATCAATATCGATGGCAAGATTGATGAGAAACTCAAAAATGTCACGGATATTTCCACAAAAGCTAAACTGGAAGCGGTGAAGGGGAAAGTGGCGATCGCCAATGCGAAGGTAGCTTACCAGAAGTATAAAGAGATCGTAGCGAGCGATCGCTGGCAAGCTTTAGCGGCCAAGGGAGCGAAAGTACAGCGCTTGCTGTGGGCTTCCACCAGCACCAAAAACCCCAACTACAGCGATGTCATGTACGTCGATGAACTAATCGGCCCCGACACCGTTAACACTTTGCCGCCGAACACTGTTGAAGCTTGTTTCGATCACTGCGATGTCGCACCCCGGATTGAGAACAACGTTGCAGAAGCTTACACGCTGATCGAAAGTCTCAAAGAGCCCGACATTGACATCAACTTGGACCAAGTGATGGCAGACTTGCTCTTGGACGGGATTGATAAATTCGTCACCCCGTTCCAATCCCTGATGGATTCCTTGCAAGAGAAAGTTAAGAGGCTCGCACCCGTCGTCTAAAAGGATATCTGTATCGTTGAAGGCAGAAGCATTTAGGACTCGGAGTAGATAATTGTTTTGGTTCCTAAATGCTGAGTTGTCAATTCTCTGTCGGAAAAATGAGCGCAATTGCGCTCATTTCCCCCCCCAAAAAAAAATCCTCTGTCCCAGAGCAGGAATTTAGCCAGAGATACAACTCGAATTTTCCATTTCCAACCGCTGAGGCATGATTGTGACCGAAGAACGAGACGCAAGCCCCTGGCGAACGCAGATTACCAACTATACAGGACAAATAGTTATTTTGTCCTGTATAGTTGGTAGCTCTCTCTGTTGTCAAGCAATACATTGAGAATCAAAAGAATGTCTAACTATAGATGTCAGCAAAACTTAGTCAATCCTGACTCTAGTCTGAAAGCGGTTCTAGAATTTATCTGTAGTGAGTCGAATAAGTTAGCAAATTGTGCGCTGTACTACGGTCGTCAGTTGTATTTCAAGACTGGAAAAATTCCCGGTAAGTACGACTTCCATAAAATGTTCAAGTCAAACCTGCATTTCAAAGCACTCTATTCTCATACGGCACAGCAGACATTGACTAGCGTCGCCGAATCATTCAGATCGTATATTGGGCTTTTGAAAGGTATCAAATCTGGGACGGTAATGCAACACCCAAGACTACCTGGATACAAAAAAAATTCCCTTAAATCAGTTACATTTCCCAGGGCTGATGTCAAACTAAAAAATGGGATGTTACGATTTCCATTGGGACGCAAGGTTAAGATATGGTTCGGGATTGGCGAATTTTTTATACCGATGCCCTCAAACCTGGATTACAAGAAGTTGGTTGAAATTCGGATTCTTCCCAGAAATAGATGTTTCTATGCAGAGTTTGTGTACCAATCGGAATCTCGTGAGGTTAAGGTAAATCCTGAAAGTGTATTGGGGTTAGACCACGGAATCAATAACTGGTTGACTGGCGTATCTAACGTAGGAACTTCTTTTATTATTGATGGGCTGCATTTAAAGTCATTGAATCAGTGGTACAACAAGCGAATCTCTGTTCTCAAGGAAAATCAGCCTCAAGGATTCTGGTCTAATCAATTGGCTAGGATTACGGAGAAGAGAAACCGTCAGGTTAGAGATGCGGTGAATAAAGCAGCAAGGATCGTTGTAAATCACTGTATTGAGAATCAAATCGGCACAATAGTTTTTGGATGGAACCAAGACCAAAAACAAAATAAAAATATGGGGGCAAAGACCAATCAAAAGTTTGTTCAAATTCCAACAGGTAGATTGAAGAAAAAAATATCTCAGTTGTGTCTGGAGTACGGAATTAAGTTCGTAGAAACCGAAGAGTCTTATACCTCAAAGGCGAGTTTTCTAGACAATGATTCACTACCTACGTTCGGTGAAAAAACTGAAGGGTGGACAGAATCAGGAAAGAGAGTAACTCGCGGATTATATCGCTCTGCGGACGGAACAAAAATTAATGCCGACTGTAACGGTGCGGCTAATATTATCAGAAAAGTAGCGGTGAAACTGGGGTTAAATCTTAGTAGAATCGGTAGCGGCGAATTGATAGCGCCTTTGAAAATCCGACTTTGGGTTCTTCAAGAATCCCCTGGCATGAACGGTATGGGGAGTATCAACGCAAACTATCATGGTGTATTAGCAAGACTAACAGCTCTAGAAAAAGGAAAATAAATGGTAACGCTACTTGAAAATCCGTTGCGCGTAGGTTTGCGAAAAGAACGAGTGCCGGAACCCCAAATTCTGGTAATCTTCGGAGCTTCTGGGGATCTCACCCAGCGCAAACTGGTACCTGCAATTTATCAGATGAAGCGCGATCGACGCTTGCCACCGGAAACTACCGTGGTGGGAGTAGCCCGCCGCCCTTGGAGTCACGATTACTTCCGCGAGCAAATGCGCGAAGGCATTGAAGAATTTGGCGGCGGCATTGGCAATGAAGAATTTTGGCAAGAATTCGCTAAAGGTTTGTACTACTGTCCGGGCGACATTGACAACCCCGAAAGCTATCAAAAACTCAAAGCTTTCTTAGCGGAACTCGACGAAGAAAGGAGAACTCGCGGCAATCACATATTTTATCTCTCAGTTTCCCCGAACTTTTTCCCAGAAGCAATTAGGCAACTGGGCGCGGCTCAAATGCTGGCCGATCCAGTCAAAAACCGCTTGGTAATTGAAAAACCCTTCGGCCGGGACTTGAGTTCGGCAAAAGCTCTCAACCGAGTTGTGCAGAAGGTTTGCCAAGAACAGCAAGTTTACCGGATAGACCACTATTTGGGTAAAGAAACTGTTCAGAATTTAATGGTGTTCCGGTTTGCTAACGCGATTTTTGAACCGCTGTGGAACCGGCAATTTGTCGATCACGTACAAATTACAGTTGCAGAAACAGTAGGCGTAGAAGACCGGGCGGGTTACTACGAATCCTCTGGGGCGTTGCGGGATATGCTGCAAAACCACTTGATGCAGATTTTCTGTCTGACGGCGATGGAACCGCCGAACTCGCTCGACGCTGACAGCATCCGCACCGAAAAGATGAAAGTTCTGCAAGCAACTCGCTTGGCCGATTTGCATAACTTGGAGTTCTCAGCGATTCGGGGTCAATATTCCGCAGGTTGGATGAAGGGCAAACCCGTGCCGGGATATCACGAAGAACCGGGGGTTGCTCCCAACTCGACAACGCCGACGTTTGTGGCGATGAAGTTTATGATTGACAACTGGCGCTGGCAGGGAGTGCCTTTCTACCTGCGAACCGGCAAACGGTTGCCGAAAAAAGTTAGCGAAATTGCGATTCAGTTCCGCGAAGTTCCGCTGCTAATCTTTCAGTCTGCGGCCCAACAAACTACTCCTAACGTTTTGACTATGCGCGTGCATCCGAACGAGGGGATTTCGCTGAGGTTTGAGGCTAAAATGCCGGGGCCGGATTTGCGGACGCGGACGGTGGATATGGATTTCAGTTACGGTTCTTCGTTTGGGGTGACATCTTCGGATGCTTACGATCGCCTGTTAATTGATTGTATGCTGGGCGACCAAACTTTGTTTACCCGTTCTGATGAAGTGGAAGAAGCTTGGCGGGTGGTAACGCCGGCGCTGATGGATTGGGAATCCTCCACCGACCCAGATTTGGTTCCTAAATACGAAGCGGGTACTTGGGAACCGGCGGAAGCAGAACTGCTAATTAACAGAGACGGTCGTAAGTGGCGAAGACTTTAAGAGTTATTAGTCAGTGGTCAGTGGTCAGTTGTGAGTGGGCAGTGGGCAGTGGGTAGTGGGCAGTCAACTGAAAACTGAAAACTGAAAACTGAAAACTGAAAACTGACAACTGAAAACTGAAAACTGACAACTGAAAACTGAAAACTGAAAACTGAAAACTGACAACTGACCACTGACAACTGACTAATAAGAAAGGAGAAAAGATTTATGACGATGACACCGATGAAAGCTCCGCCCCTGGTTTCGCTACAAAGTCCTAAAGATGTGTCGATCGACCAAATAGAGGCCGAATTGAGTCAAATTTGGGAAAGTTACAGAGAATCGGGGTCTAAGGGCGATTTTCCGATCGCTACTAGGGCAACAACTTTTACTTTTGTAGTCTACGAACCGGAAGAAACTCAGCAGTTATTGGCGGATCTGGGGTTTTACGACGGGCCGGTGGATGGTATTACCGGGCCGATGACGGCATCTAGCATCAGGGCGGCTCAAAAAGCTTACGGGCTGCCGAGAACTGGCAAAGCTAACGCGGAATTGCTGGCGACTTTGCGGGAAGAAGTGGCTCGCAAAAATTCAAAAGGCGAGGAGATGGGATCTAGTGGTTTGGGTTCCGGGGGTTCGGGGGTGGCTGACGCGATCGTGGCTGCCAATCCCTGCCGGATTATTGCTCTGTGCCCGACGGCGGGGGAAGATACGGGCGTGCAGGCTCAAGTGGCTGCTTATTGTCCGGTTCACAAGCGCACCAGCGGCAATCTGATCTGCTGCGAGTACATTACGCTGCGGGGTACGGAAGCTGCGCTGGAACGGGTGAGCGGCATCGTGACGGCCTTGACTATCGGTGATTTGCCGACGCTGCTGTGGTGGAAGGCGAATCCCGATGCCGATCGAGGTTTGTTCCAGCGGCTGGCGACAATTAGCAGTTCTGTGATTGTTGACTCTAGCAGCTTTGCCGAGTGTGAAGCTGAATTGCTGTTGATGCAAAGTCTGATCGAGGAGGGAATTCCGATCGCGGATCTGAATTGGCGTCGGCTGGCCGCGTGGCAGGAGTTGGCTGCTGAGGCTTTTGATGCCCCGGAACGTCGCGCTGCGATTCGGGAAATCGATCGGGTGACGATCGATTACGAACAGGACAATTCTACGCAAGCGCTGATGTATTTGGGTTGGCTGGCGAGTCGGCTTCAGTGGCGTCCGGTTGCTTTCAAACAGGAAGAGGGCGATTACCAAATCAAGCGAATTAAATTCGCGGGGCCCGACGAACGGGTTGTCGAAGCTGAGTTGGCTGCTATTCCTACTGCTGATTCGGGCGATGTCGCGGGCGATTTGATTGCTGTGCGTTTGAATTCTACAAACGAAAAGGCTGACTGCGGTACGGTTCTGTGTTCGGAAGCGGGTGGCTGTATGCGGATGGAAACGAAGGGAGGCGCTCAAACCGATCGGTTTAACCAGGTGAGTCCTCTGTTCGATCAGGTGACGGAACAGTTGCTGGGCCAGCACTTGCAGAGTTGGGGCCGAGATGTGCTTTACGAAGAAAGTTTGGCAGTGACGGCTCAAATGCTGAAGTTAGCTAAGCGGTAAAAGAAGGAAGAGGGAAGAAGGAAGAAGGAAGAAGGAAGAACGATTGAGTTAATATTCAGTGGGGCAGGCAATGTCTGCCCTACTTTTTTGGAAGTTGTGAGTTAGAAGTTATATCATTTCCGGTTACACTCCTTATGATGTTGACTGTTGACTGTTGACTGTTGAGTGTTGACAGTGAACTAGAATTTACTATTCCGATGCTAACGGATTTGATATTATGAGTTTTGAATTAATAATGTTCTTTGACTCAAAACTCTAAATTACTTCCCAAAAGCCACTAAATTACCTCTCTTCTTCTCATTCTTCCTTCGCGATCTTCGCGTCTTCGCGGTTCCTTAAATAGGTATTATTTGAGAAGTTCAAGACCAATACTCCTAACTTTATCAGTTGTCTGCTTTCTGTATTTTTGGTTAATAATTTAGAACTATGACTTTAGTAATTGCTGGCGAACGCAGCGGTGCGGGAAAGACTACTGTAACGATCGCCCTTTTAGCTTATTTAATCCGTCGCGGCTTGAATGTTCAATCTTTTAAGGTTGGTCCCGATTACATTGACCCCATGTTTCATGCTTTTGTTACTGGTCGCCCCTGTCGGAATTTAGACCCGGTATTAACGTCTGAATCTTATGTAAAAAAGTGTTTTTCTCGTCATATTCAAGATGTCGATTATGCCCTAGTTGAAGGGGTGATGGGACTATTTGATGGAGTGAGTCGAAGGACTCAGGAATCACGAAGCCACGACACGGATACACGGATTAATTCTCGAAAAGAAGAAGGCAATTATGATTTTTCCTTTGCTTCTACGGCTCATGTTGCTTATTTGCTGAATTTGCCGGTATTGTTTGTGATAGATTGCAGCAGGCTCTCTGGTTCTGTGGCTGCGATCGCCCACGGTTTTCGTTCTTTTAACCCTGACCTTAAATTCGCTGGTTTGGTGCTGAATCGGGTGGCGAGCGATCGACATTTGGAACTACTTCAAGATGCTCTCAAACCGCTCAATTTACCTATTTTGGGCGTTTTGCGTAGGGATGAGGCTGTTACTATTCCCGATCGACATTTGGGTTTGATTCCGGCTGAAGAGTTGCCGAATCTTCATGGTGCGATCGATAAACTGGCTGATTTGGCTGCTGTTAGTTTTGACTGGGAGCAACTTTTGCCTTTGTTGGCTGCAACTCGAAATGGGGGGGGTGAGGGGTCAGAGCAACTTTCAGGTAGGCACAGTCTCCCTTCGGGAATTGTAACTCAAAAAGATGATGTTGTCAACTGTTTGGGAAAACAATTTGGAGTGAGGATTGCGGTTGCACGCGATCGGGCTTTTAATTTTTACTATCAGGACAATCTTGATTTGTTGGAAGAGTTGGGTGCCCAGTTGGTATTTTGGAGTCCTCTTGATGACTCGGTTTTTCCTGACAATGTGCAAGGGTTATATTTTGGTGGTGGTTTTCCCGAGGTGTTTGCTCAAGAATTGAGCGGTAATGTGTTAATTCGGGATGCGGTAAGAAAGGCGATTTTTGCGGGAATGCCGACTTATGCGGAGTGCGGCGGTTTGATGTACTTGTGTGATTCTATTGTAGACTTCGATGGCAATTATTGGCAAGGGGTGGGGGTGTTGGAAACTTCTGCTGCGATGGGAAAGCGTTTGACGCTGGGATACCGAGAAGCTGTGGCGGTGAGGGATAGTTCGGTGTTAACTGCTCTTGATGAGGTTTGGGGACATGAGTTTCATCGATCGCATTTAACTGTTGAACCGAGTAATCCAGTTTATCACAGTTGGAGGTATGGGAAGCGGGGGGAGGTTGAGGCGGTTGCTGAAGGTTGGGGAGTTTGTCAGGTACACGCTTCTTATTTGCATTTGCATTGGGGTGCTCGGCCTGATATTCCGGCTCGTTTTTTGCAGCAGTGTGCTGATTTTGATTGTAAGGGTGTTTTGGGCGATCGAGAAAGGGAACTAGATTTTTTTATTTAATTAACCGCAGAGGACACAGAGGGCACAGAGAAGAGAAGAGAGAGGAGTTACTGTATTAGAATGTTGATGACGGATCAAGCTAGGGATGTTGGGATTTATGAGCGAATCAATTTCGACTAAGCAGTTGTTTGCCCAATGGGTGACACGGGAGAATTTTCGGCGTTACGGTCAAGTTATCTTTCCGGCTGTTGATGGCAAGTCTTTCGATGCTGAGGATGCTCAGTTAAATTTGCAAAATGGTATTCCTAGATTTTACATTATGCGGCTCCATAAGGAAGGTCGCAAGTTTCGCAAAATTACACGACATATTAAATGTACTCAGTGTTTGGGTTCTTTGGATGGGAAGGATTGGTTGATGGCGGTTGCACCTCCTGGGGATAGCTATAAACCGAGTTTAGAGGATATGGCTGCTTTTCAGATTCCCGGCAATTGTTTTATTAAGTTAGATGTGGGGACTTGGCACGCTGGGCCGTATTTTGATGCGGATTTTGTTGATTTTTACAATCTGGAATTGAGCGATACTAATGTGGTTGACCATTTTACTTTTGATTTTGTGAAAAATCACTATCTGGAGTTTGAGATTGTCTGATTTGGTGATTATGGTTATAGGTTGGTTT
Source organism: Microcoleus sp. T2B6 (assembly GCF_036700475.1). Classification (NCBI taxonomy): domain Bacteria; kingdom Bacillati; phylum Cyanobacteriota; class Cyanophyceae; order Oscillatoriales; family Microcoleaceae; genus Microcoleus; species Microcoleus sp. T2B6. The sequence goes on from NZ_JAUBOZ010000020.1 coordinate 15,846, forward strand.
TTTGAGTAAGATTTTTTAACCGCAGAGGGCGCAGAGGACGCAGAGGAGGAGAAGGATGGGGTTCGCAAGTGATTGGGGAATTCTTTTTGTCTCACTAGGCCCAATCGCAACTAGGAAGGATAAAGTTTACAAGTGTTAAAATAAGTGCAATTGTCATGCCTGAGCAAAAGTATAGCATTGTTCTGCGCGAATGTCGTTTGTTAGGTGCGGGCGACGATCGCCCAACGGTAGATATTGCTATCGAGGATGACCAAATAGTCGCCGTTTCGCCTCGGATATCAGAACTTGGTGAACGCGAAATCGAAATTCAAGGCAATTTAGTTAGTCCTCCTTTTGTGGATTCGCACATTCATCTCGATTCGGCTTTGACTGCGGGGGAACCGCGATGGAATCAAAGCGGCACTTTGTTCGAGGGTATTCAAATCTGGGGGGAACGCAAGCAAAGTTTAACTCTGGATGATGTCAAAAAACGGGCTGTAGAAACTTTAAGGCTGCAAGCGTCTCAAGGGATTTTGTTTGTCAGGAGTCACGCTGATGTTAGCGAACCGACGCTGACTGCTTTGCAAGGACTTTTGGAAGTTCGAGAACAAGTCAAAGATTGGATGACTCTGCAAGTTGTGGCTTTTCCCCAAGATGGGATTTACGGAAGTCCAGAAAATGACAAACTTTTAGAGAAATCTCTGGATATGGGTGCGGATGCTGTGGGCGGGATTCCGCATTATGAGTTGACGCGGGAAGATGGGGTGAAGTCGGTTGAGCGAATTTTTGAGCTTGCTGAAAAATACAATAGATTAATAGATGTTCACTGCGATGAAATCGATGATGAACAGTCGAGATTTTTGGAGGTGGTAGCAGCTTGTGCGATTAGAAGCGGCGCTGGTTCGCGGGTGACGGCTAGCCACACGACGGCTTTCGGTTCTTATAACAATGCTTATGCTTTTAAGCTGATGGGAAGTTTGGCAAAATCGGGAATTAATTTCATCGCCAATCCTTTAATTAATATCACCCTGCAAGGCCGCGCTGATACTTATCCCAAACGCCGTGGGGTGACGCGGGTTAAGGAGTTGTGGCTGCAGGGTTTGAATGTGAGTTTTGGCCACGACTGCGTGCAAGATCCTTGGTATAGTTTAGGTACGGGAAATATGTTGGATGTCGCTCATATGGCGGTTCATGTTTGTCAGATGACGGGAATGGCTGAGATTGCAGCTTGTTTTAATATGGTCACTGTCAACGGTGCTAAAACTCTCAATCTGGGAGATGATAATTATGGGATAGAGGCGGGGAAACCGGCAAATTTGATTGTGTTGGATGCTGAGGATTGTTATGATGCAATTAGGAGGCGCGCTGCGGTTCGGTATGTGATTTCTCGGGGTAAGTTGCTGGCGGAAACTGCACCTGCTAAGATTAGCTTTTATGGTATTTGACAAACAATATTTGAAGCTGTTAAATTGTGAATCAAGGTGCTATTCCCGATGAGAGTCCGAGAAATTTACTAGAGCAATTGCTCCTGCAAGATGCTAAGGCTGGTAATTGTAGAGCAATTCAGGGCGGGCCTGACGATATACTAGGGGATGTTTCCAGATTAGTGGCCCTCTATGGAGGTAATCCCGAAGACTGGTACAAAATAACGAGCATTCAGGCTTTTACAATTAATGGAGCTTCCGTACAAATACACTGGTTTGAAAATGCAAAAATTTTGCAACAAGTTGAATTAAAGTTTAAACGACAATATCCTAAAATAGCACCTAAGAATTTATAGGTAGACAAGTTATGATTGTTCGCTGTATTGCTAATACTGGGGAAGTTCTGCCGGAAAATTATATTGATCCGGCAAGAGGTTATACTAAAAAGGTTGAATTGCCGTTGACTGTTGGCAAGGAATATGTTGTTTATGCAATCCGCTCGTGGCAGGGAAGAGTTTGGTACTATATTTGTGATGATAATTACAGCTATTATCCCATACAGACTCCGGCACCGCTGTTTGAAGTAGTTGATAACCGAGTTTCTAAGTATTGGCAGTTTATGCTTGACCCGAATGGGGTGTTAAGGTTTGCTTTTGAGCAGTGGTTTACTGACCCTTGTTTTTATGATAAGCTAACGGATCAGGAAGAGGCGGAGATTGAGATTTTTGAGAAGGTTAAGGAATTAATGGATGCTGAGGATTTTGCTTTCCCTCCGCTGGATGTTGCAGTTGAGAAGTTGCGGGAAACTGTCAGTATTTGAGTGGAAAAGTGCTATTCTAGCAAATTATTTGTTTACCACCTTGACTCACATACCTTCAAATGGTATCAAATAGGAAGTAGCATAATTTTGGAAAAAAAATGGACGACCAACTTGAATCCAATAAAAACTATGAGATACTAGACGGCGATGATGTTTTGTTATTCGATAAAGCTACTTTTCTGGTACGCAGTTTTGCAGAGGTAATCACTAGCAAGTTTATTGAGATACTTGATCTTATTGCAATAAGGGAATCTCGCCAGAAATCAATAATTAATTGGATGAAAGAGCTACGGATTAACGACGAAATAATAATTAGTGGAGGGGAGATAGACTGGAACTCCCCTCAAGAAGGAATAGATTGTCAAGTTCTAAAAATTGGTTCTAAGGGTTGGCAAAAAGGAAAGCTTCAAATAAAAGTTAATGAAAATTTCCATGCGGGGGAAACGCAGGTATGTATAAAGTTTTGTCCTGATGAACCAGCAAAGCAAAAATCCCCTCTAGATGATATCAGACAATCCGAGGAATACAAAAAACTGAGCAATAATAACTGACAACCCGATCGCGATTACAATACAATAATCATCGCACCTATATCTGAATCTTAGATTTTCAACCGCAGATGAGGGCAGATGTACGCGGATGAACGCTGATGTTGTTTGGGATGGACTAATGACAAATATAGAAGAATATGTCGATCGCACTGCTGAACTGATAAACTTACCGTTAGACCCGGAACATCGTCCAGGCGTTGTGGTAAACTTCGAGAGAATAGCTGCGATCGCCCGACTCGTTACTGAATTCCCCTTACCTCCCGAAGTAGAAGTCGCGCCGGTGTTTGAACCTTAGATTTTTAACCGCAGATGAGGGCAGATGAACGCAGATGAACGCAGAAGTTTTTTAGATAAGGCGGATGCGGTTGCTACGGCAGCGGCTGTTAAATGTGGTAAGGTTACGGCTACAGAGGCGGTAAGTGCTGCTTTGGAACGGATTGCTGTTAAGGATAAAGCTTTTAATTGCTTTACTGCAATCACTGCATCAAGCGCACTCGCAGCAGCCGAAAATATAGATAATTCCATAGCAAATAACCAAAACCCAGGCCCTTTAGCAGGCGTTCCCTTCGCTGTTAAAAACCTGTTCGACATCGGCGGAATTACTACCCTAGCAGGGTCAAAAATCAACGCTGACAATCCTCCGGCTACCCAGGACGCGGCTGTGGTCGCCCGACTAAAACAAGCCGGGGCTGTGCTTGTAGGTACTCTCAACATGGATGAGTACGCCTACGGTTTCGTCACGGAAAACAGCCACTACGGGCCGACTCGCAATCCCCGCGATACTACGCGCATCGCCGGCGGTTCCAGTGGCGGTTCCGCAGCAGCAGTCGCCGCCGGTTTTGTACCCATCACCCTCGGTTCTGATACTAACGGTTCCATCCGCGTACCGGCTGCTTTGTGTGGTGTCTTTGGGTTTAAGCCTACTTACGGCCGTTTGTCCAGGGCTGGCGCTTATTTATTTTCGAGTAGTTTGGATTGTGTGGGGCCGTTTGGGCGATCGATCAGAGATATGGCGCTGCTGTACGATATCCTGCAAGGCCCTGATTCTCGTGACCCAGTTTGCACTCAACGCCCGCCAGAACTTTGTTCGCCGCAGTTAAATCAAGGCATCGAAGGATTGCGAATTGCTGTTGCTGAGGGGTATTTCGCCACAGGGGCCGAACCGGAAGCAATGGATGCTGTAGAAATAGTTGCTAAAGCCTTGACAAATGTCTTGGATTGTGGTATTAGCACAGAAAAAACAACAAACCCCCCAAAAATAGGGGGGCTTGCGACTGTCAGCATACCGGAATCCGATCGCGCCAGGGCTGCTGCATTTATCATTACCGCCTGCGAGGGCGGAAACTTGCATTTAGATAATTTACGATCGCGCCCTCAAGACTTCGATCCTGCCACCCGCGATCGCTTTTTAGCGGGAACCCTGATCCCTGCGACTTGGTACTTGCAAGCGCAGAGATTCAGACAGTGGTACCGCGATCGAATTCGCGAAATATTCCAACAAACAGACATCATCCTCGCACCCGCAACCCCGATAGCTGCCCCTGAAATTGGCGTCGAGAAAATGGTAATAGCCGGACAAGAAATCTTAGTGCGTCCCAATCTCGGACTGTTCACCCAACCCCTATCATTTATTGGCTTGCCCGTTCTTTCCGTGCCCGTACAGCGGCCCGGCGCTTTGCCCTTGGGGGTACAAATTATTGGTGCTCCCTACAGCGAAGCGGTGATTCTCCGAGTCGCTGCGGTACTAGAATCGCAAGGCATTATATCTGCCGAATCAATTTAGTGCTAATAATTCTAGGGCTTGTTATTGCGGTGAAAGCGTCTCTTAGTCCTTCTGGCAATAGCTTTGCGCTTCTGCTTTTCCAACGGGGTTTCAAAGTGGCGGTGCTTTCTCATGTCGGGGAAAATACCCGCTTTAGAAACTTGTCGCTTAAACCGTCGCAGGGCTGACTCAATCCCTTCATTTTCGCCTATTACAACTTGGGTCATTATTTCTCCTTTTGTTCGTTAGATCAAGTTTTATCATATCAAGGTTTTTGGCCGCGCGACCTGTTGAAGGTCGCGCGATCGCCCAAAACCCCAAAATTATAGCAAATCCGCTGCCATTACCGCTCTTGATTATTTAGTCTGCGCCAGCCGACTTTGTATGTGGACGCGCGAATTATATTCCCCCAGTTCCATCGGTTTGGGCTACCAACTGATTTTCCTGCCGCAGGTAAGCTTGAATAAACGGCTCTAATTCGCCGTTCATCACATCTTCGATGGCGGTTGTTTCCACTCCAGTACGCAAATCCTTGACCATTTGGTATGGGTGAAAAACATAATTGCGAATTTGGTTGCCCCAAGCTGCCTCCACCATATCGCCGCGAATCTCGGCAATTTCCGAAGCCCGCTGTTCCTTAGCAACCACCAACAGTCTAGCCTTGAGTAATGCCAGAGCTTTTTCCTTATTTTGCAACTGACTGCGTTCTTCCGTGCAGCGGACGGCCAAACCAGTAGGAATGTGAACGATGCGGACTGCGGTTTCTACCTTGTTAACGTTTTGCCCGCCCTTGCCGCCGGCGCGGGAGGTCGTGATTTCCAAATCTTTTTCTGGAATGTCCAACTTGACGGATCGATCGAGAACTGGCATCACTTCAACGCCTGCAAAACTGGTTTGGCGCTTGTCGTTAGCGTTAAAAGGCGAAATTCTGACCAAGCGGTGAGTGCCTTTTTCCGATCGCATATAACCGTAAGCGTAGCGGCCGACAATTTCCAAAGAAGCCGATTTAACACCTGCTTCCTCTCCCTCGGAAATTTCCATTAAATGTACTTTGTAACCTTGACTTTCCCCCCAGCGGGTATACATCCGCAGCAGCATTTCGGCCCAATCTTGAGCATCTGTGCCGCCGGCCCCGGCGTTAATCGTCAAAACGGCGCCGCCTTCATCGTAGGGCCCAGATAGTAATTGTTGCAGTTCCCACTGGTCGAGTTCGCGGGTTAACCGAGAAAGACTCGATGAGGCTTCTTGGAACAGGGACTCGTCGGCTTCTAACTCCAGCAGTTCTAAAATTGCTTTAGCATCTGCCAAGCTCGTTTGCCAGCCGCGATATTGGTCTAAATGAGATTTGAAGTCATTAAGTTCTTGGAGGGTTTCTTGAGCTCGATCTTGGTCGTCCCAAAATGCTGGTTGGGCGCAGATTTGCTCTAAGTCTTGAATTTTGGCTGTGAGTGCGGGGATGTCAAAGATAGTCCTGGGTTGCACCCAGTCGATCGGACAAAGTTTCGATATTGTGTTTGATGTCTAGAACTTCCACTGTTAGTTCTCCGGCGTTGTGGGGTGTATTTTTGAGTTTAGCTGAAATTTTGCTCTAAATGTGCAAATCAATTTTTCAGTAGCACACCAGCTTTGATAAATGAGTCAAGTTTGCCGTCGAGCACCTCGGCGACGGCTGTTGTTTGGATTCCTGTACGCAGATCCCAAACTTTGCCCTGGTTCGCGCTGTCGCTGGCAAATTGATATTCCCGAATTGGTTGGTTAAGGACTGTTTTTAGGATCTCGCCCTGAATATCTGCAAGCTGTTGAACTCCTTGTCTTTGCATAATAGCAAACAGTTTGCTGGTGAGAACCGCCAAAGCCTTTTTTCTATTTTGCAATCGACTCCGCTCCTCCCCAGATATTGCAGAAATACCAGTAGGAACATGAACAATCCTCACCCAACTTTCGAGTGGGTCACTACTCTTCAGGTTGCTACGAGGCAAGATTATTAATTCTAAATCCTGCTGTGGAATCTCCAGTTGTACATCCATTGGCACAACTTCCACCGTCGCTGAACTCGCCTGCTTTCTGGTAATATTAAAAGGCGATGTACGTTTCAGTAGATGCACTCCGGTTTCTGACTTTAGATAGCCGTAAGCGTAACGTCCCTCTATTGCCAAAGTTAGAGAATTAACTCCTCCTCTTACCAAAATTGCAGAATTAATGTCTAGATACTCCAATAGGGAACCTTCAACATCCGCAACTTTATAGCCTCGGTTTTCTCCCCAACGATAATACATTCTCCGCAACATTTCTGCCCAGTCTTGAGCATCTAGGTCATCTATTGCTGCATTAATTATGAGGTAGGCTCGATTTTTGTCGCAAGGCCCGCTCAAGGATTGCTCTAATTCACACTCTTCGAGAGAGCGGTTGAGTTGAGCTAAATTAGTTTGAAGTTCTTGCTCTAATTCCTCGTCTGCTTGAAATTCGAGTAACTCCAGTGCTGCTGTAGCATCTGCCAAAATTGTTTGGCTCTGGTGGAGTTTTGCCTGGTAGGATTGGAGTGCGTCTAGTTCTTGGAGTAGCCGTTCGCCTGTATTGATGCTGTTGCCCGATTTCGGCTGTGCTGCTAGCTGTTGTAACTTTTGGCTCTCGGCGGTTAATGCTGAGCTAAAGACAGTCTTGTAGACCCGTTAGGCGATCGGACAATGTTTTGATGTTGTGTTTGATGTGTAGAATTTCCACGGTTAGTTCTCCGGGGTTGTGGGCTGTATTTTTGAGTTTAGCAGAAATTTCGACATTTCAGCAATTAATCCGTGTATCCGTGTCCAAATCCGTGTTCTTCCTTCTTAGATATACTGCGAACCTGTTGAATTGAAAGTTTTACCGCATTCGTGAGCGCATACGTCCAACCTTTTAGAACAGGAAAAACTTTTTGTGAGGTCTTCGCGAAACCAATCTCTTGCGATCGCATCTTTCACCGATTGAGTTCTGAGAGAATTAAAGCCATTTCCGTACTTTTCAATTAAAGCCAGCATTTGCGGTCTGTAAGTGTGGTTATAAACAGCGTATTTAGTATGGCTTACCCAACAGCAAGGCCAGAGTTCCGCTTCAAAACTGATGAAAATCTCTTTGCTGGCTTGAGTTTGACAGCTAATTTCTACATTTCGGTAGTAATTGTTTAGGCTACCAAATTTTTCTACAGCTTGGATAAATTGGTCTCCCTGGGGATTTTTATATTGTTCCAACGATGGGGGTTGAAGTTCTTCGGTGGCTGGCTTTGATGGGACAGAAGGATTTGGTTCTGGTGCTTGAGAGGTTTCGATAGCTATAGCTTGATACCAAGCATAATTGGCTTTTTCTGGTTGCCCCAACTGCGTCAACACTTTAGCTAAATTGCGATAAGCTCCGGCAAAATTGGGTTTAAGCTCGATCGCCTTTTGGTAATAAGCACTAGCTGGCTGCCACTGTTGCTGTTGAGCATAAAGACTGCCGACATTAGCATAAACTTCGGGAAAATCAGGCTTAATTTTGAGGGCCTTGGCGTAACAGTCTGCTGCTGCTTGCATCTTCCCCAAACCTTGAACAGCATTGCCTAAAGTTTTCCAGGCGGCTGCAAAATTAGGTTGAATTTTTAGGGCTTGTTGGCTGGCTGCGATCGCCTCTGAGAGCTGTCCTTGTCTCAAACAGTCCTCAGCTTGTTTGTGCAACCCAACAGCGGTCTGTGTTTGATTTTGAGGGGCTGACGCATTAGTTGTTGCTGGTTGGTTTGGGCGATCGCCCTTAGCCTCTACCTGAGAGTTTTCTGCCTTCTGAGGCTGTTGATTTGCGGACTCTTTCTCATAGATCTCTTTCGCCACAAAACGAGAGGTTGCTTTCGGTACAAACTCGACAAATCCTAGTTGTTGGGCTAAATCCCGCGCTGCTTCTACTTGGTGCTGGTTGTGTTCAAAAATCAAGTAGTGCCATACAGCTTTTCCGCCAGCTTGGATGAAGGCATTAACCGACTGCATTATCCTGTCCCAGTTGGTATTTTGGCGGTAGATGCTGTTAGTATCTGCCAACCCGTCGATACTAAAAGTTACGCTGTCGTTTTCTCCTGTCATCGCCTTTGCCAGGGCTTGCCACCAGTCGGGATTGCGTCCGCTACCATTAGTATAAAGCCCGATTTGAGGAACTCCCATGCGGTGCAAATACTCGATCGCCGGAATTGTGGTATTGCTAGTCATAGCATCGCCGTAGTTGCCGCACATATACACCAAATCCAACTGAGAGCAAAACTCTTGTGGGAAAATTCTCTCAATATCCTCCATCTTTAATTCTGCCCCCGGCAAAATCGGGTTGTCGGTGCGGGGACACTGCGGGCAAGCTGCATTGCACCTGGAGGTAATTTCTACGCTGACTCTCCTGATATCTTCATATTTTAAGTACATGAGTTTTCCCCAATTAATTTGTGATTAATATTGAAATCGCGATCGACAGAATTAGATAACAAGACCTTTGATAGAGTGATTAAAAAGTAACATTATACTTCATGTCTGTCGCCTGCGGACATGATATAAGTTTTTTAAATAAGGGACAGAGGAGGCGATGACGACTATCTTGGTGGTAAATCTTAATCAAAAACCGCGGCCCGATGTCGATCGAGCCGCGGTTTTTTTAAGCTAAAGTTTCAATTAATCCCGGCCGTTGAGAGCAATCAGCAGGCGCAGAATGAAAATGAACAAGTTGATGTAGGTCAAGTACATCGACAGAGCGGCGGGCAGATACTGGTCGTCGCGGTAGGTGCGGGGTAATATGTAAAAATCGACGATCGCAGCGCCGGCAAATATAAACACGCCGATGCCAGAAATGCCAATTTCCAACCAGGTTGGGGTGTAGACGCCAAAGAGAGAGAGCAGAAACTGACCGCCAACGACGACTAACAAAGCAATCACACCTAAACTGATAGTTTTGGTGAGGGCCATGCCGTCTTGTTCAGAAAGGTTGGAGCCAATTTGGCGGGCGGCAATAAAGGTAATGCCGCAGCCGAGGGCTGCAAAAGCGATGCCGGAGATGCCGACGCCTTGGGTTCTGAGGGCTGTAAATACCAATCCGCTGAGGGTGTAGCCGGAAAGCAGGCTGTATGTTGCCAGCAGGGGTAAAGCGGTGTTTTTGTTGCCTTGTTCGGCGGCCCCACGGGCGACGAAGAATAGAATTAATTCTACGACGATCGCAGCGATGAATGTGGGGAAAAAGATCCCGGGATAGTTACGAATCACTCCGAGGCCGCCGTAGGTGCCGACAGCAGTTAAGACAAGTCCGCCGCCCACGAAGGGGAGAGCGTTGGAGATGACGTTGGGGCCTACTAGCGCGTGGTTTTTGGCCTCGCGCACGGCTTCGCGGAAATTGCTAGTGTTACTCACGAGGATTTACCTAATGTTGGCTGAGAATTGCTATCTCTATTTTGACAGCTTTACACTTTGTTTGCAAAACCTGAAAGAGTTTAAAGATTTGATAAAGAAGGGGGGTGAAATCACTCCCAAGCAGGGATCGATTGTTTATAATCGACTGCGTACAGGTATGTGTCGTGTCGCTGTCTCGCAGCGTTGCGCGTCGCGGCAAAGCTATAATTGAGGTTAAAGGGCCGGCGCTATCTGCGGCCAGGGGCCAGCTTAAAGTCTATCAGATCGCAGATAGCTGAAGTCAATCAATTTTGGATTGGGGATTTACGATTGGAGATTAAGGAGTATATGCTAGAGACAGGGGCCACAGTTGATTTTAGGTTTTTGATTTGCGACTTAGTTGAAACTAGGGGCCAGAAACTTCAATAATCTAAAATCTAAAATCTAAAATCTAAAATCTAAAATCTAAAATCGGTTCCGTTAATGGCTAAGGTAGCTTAGACAGAGGATACCCGGAAAATTAATGAATAGATCGAGTTCTATCGACAAACTGCTAAATAGGTAATGTCCAATGACCACATTTTTTGAGCGCAAATTATTGCCACCTACAGCCGGGATTTTATTGGCTGCCGCCGCCGTTATCTCCGGCGGTCAAGCTGCCGTTGCAGCTAATTTCCGAGCCGTTTATACCGCTACTTCAGGGCAGGGTTCAGAATATTTGCTGCTGGCCCAGAATAGCGGTCAACTCCCCCAAGGTACAAATTCTTCCAGCCAGAACCAGGCAACGCCAAGCCGGGAGTCTCTCCCCGCCAGAATTCCTGAGCCTTCGACGGTGGTAGGGTTGGGTTTAGTTGCGGGTTCGCTGGCGCTGACTCGCCGGAGAGTGAGAGTTAAAAATTAGACTTTGGGCAAAAAGTCTAATTTTTGGATTTTTAACCGCAGATAAACGCGGATAAACGCAGATAAATCCGGGTATCAGGATTTTAGCCGATCGCGTCGCGCAGAGCATTTTTAGTCATAGCTGCGATCGACTGTTCGGTAGCTTTCGGCAAGTGATAGTATTTCCCTCCAGAAGTCTTGGCCAATTCCTTCGCAAAGCCAGTCGAAATAAACTTGCTCTCGGTATCAATCACCAGCAACTGCATTCCCAACCCACGAATTTTGGCAGCAATTTCTAACAATTCCTTTTTAATATCAGGCTTTTCTCCCTCTACAATCGGTTCGCCCAAAGAACGAGCCAAAGGAATATTACCGCGTCCGTCAGTAATGGCGACAATCGCAACTTGACCGATATCTCCAGACTGCCGCGCGTTGACTCCCACCCGCACTGCTTGAGTCAAACCGTGGGCCAGGGGAGAACCGCCACCGCAGGGCAAACGTTCCAAACGCTTGCGGGCTAAGGCTATGGAGCGAGTGGGCGGTAGCAGCACTTCTGCTTGTTCTCCGCGAAAGGGAATGAGAGCAACTTGGTCGCGGCTTTGATAAGCTTCTGTGAGTAGCTGCATGACTGCACCTTTGGCCGACTGCATTCGGTTGAGGGCCATCGAACCGGAGGCATCGACGACAAATACGACTAAAGCTCCAGCTTTTCTGGCCAAGCGCTTCGCCCGAATGTCTCCCTGTTCCACAAATACACGGCGTTCAACCCCCCCTTGCCCCCCCTTGCTAAGGGGGGGTTGACTCGCCTGTTGCCCCCCGTTACTAAGGGGGGGTTGACTCGCCTGTTGCCCCCCGTTACCAAGGGGGGGTTGACTCGCCTGTTGCCCCCCGTTACCAAGGGGGGGTTGACTCGCCTGTTGCCCCCCCTTACTAAGGGGGGGTTGGGGGGGGTTAGAATTCCTGTCGCGACGGGCTTTTTGGTAAGGTGCGGCGGCTCGGAGGGTAGCGTCAACGGCGATGCGGCGGACGGGGCCTTTGGGTAAGACTGGCTTGACGTAACGGCCTCTATCTTCGGAGAAAATGGTGCTGCGGCTGCCCGATTTGCCTTGTTTGTTGGCGGATTGTTGGGCGAATAAAAGCACGCTGGGGTCGAGAATTACGCCTTCGGGGTCGAAGAGAAATTCTTCGGGAATGGTATCTTTTTCTGGTTCTTCTTCAGGTTCCGGGTTGTCTTCATCCTCTTGGTCTTCTTCGTCTTCTTGCTCGTTTTCGGGTTCGTCTTGTTCTTGTTCTGACTGCTTTTGGGGAGGCGGTGGAGGGGGAGGAGGAGGAGAGTTTTCGTCTGGGGGAGTTTGGATGATGGTGGCGCGGGGTACGATGACTAATTCTACGGCGCGGCGCAGGTCTTCGGCGTTAACTTCTGTGCGTCCTTCGATGGCGGCGGCGGCTTTGGCGACGCGGACTGCGAATATTTCGGCGCGGTGTCCTTGAACGCCACCCCGGATGGCTTCTTCTACTAGGTAGGCAATTTGTTCGCGTTTAATGCTGACATCTTTGAGCCATTCTCTGGCTAGGATGATTTGGGTTTTGAGGTTGTCGGTATCTTCGGCGTATTGATTGAGAAATTCTTGGGGGGAGCTGGAGTAGGATAAAGCTTGTTCTACTGCATAGACTCTTTCTTCTAGTTCGAGTGCTGCGTCGGCTGAAAGTACGATCGCGATGCGATCGAGCAAATGTTCTCTCAGCGGCCCTTCTTCGGGGTTGTAGGTGGCGATAAATAGAGGTTTGCAGGGGTGTTGAAAGCTAATGCCTTCGCGCTCTATTTGGTTGCGCCCTTCGGTTAATACTGTTAGCAATTGGTTGGAAATGTTGTCGTCGAGGAGGTTGATTTCGTCAACATAAAGTACGCCTCGATTTGCTTGGGCCAAGAGTCCTGGTTGAAATACGGTTTGGCCGAATTTTACTGATTGTTCGACATCGACGGAACCTAAAAGTCTGTCTTCGGTGACACCCAAAGGAATTTGAATGAATGGTGTGGGAATTATTTCAGTATTTAAGGAATTAGTATCGGTGGTGTGGGCATTTTGCCCGCCATTTTCTGGTAACAACCCTGATGCCTGTTCGGCAATAATTTCATTAGGTTCGGCGTTGCAAAAAGAATTTTTAACAATTTCAATGGGTGGCAGTAATGAGTGTAAGGCGCGGGCCATTACTGATTTTGCTGTGCCGCGGCGGCCTGCGATCGCAACTCCTCCCAATCCGGGATCGACTGCTGCTAACAGCAGGGCTAATTTGATTGCTTCTTGCCCGACTACGGCGGTGAGGGGAAAGGCTGTGGTGGAAGGGCTAAGGTTTGCTGCAGGCATAGGATTTTCGGATGTAAAAATTTGAACTTAATGTTTAGCTTACTTCTTGGAGGACTTTAACTTCTTGGGGCAGAATCACGGTAAAAGTTGAGCCAACTCCTATTTCTGATACTAGCTCGATTTTGCCTTGCAGCAGCGAGACGAGCCGCGATACTATTGCTAATCCCAGGCCTGTGCTTTCGGTGGGAAAGAGCTGTTTGCCTGCTTCTCCTGCTTGAAAGAAGGGGTCAAAGATGCGCTTTGTATCTTCGGGGGCGATGCCAATGCCGGTATCTGTAATTGCGATCGCCCAATTTGCTTCTCCAGCAGGGCGGCAACTTAATTCAATGCTACCAGATTCTGTATAGCGAATGGCATTGCTCACCAGGTTGATCAGAATTTGTTGCAGCCGCTGTCCGTCGGAGATTACTTGTGTTGGCCCGCAGTCGCTGGTAACAGCGAGCTTTAATCCTTTAGCATCAGCAATTGGCTGCATTATCTCTAGTACGGTGTTAATTACAGATTGTACATTAGTTCGCTGCAGGTTAAGTTTAATTTTTCCGGCATTGGCACGAGAAAGTTCTAGTGTGTCATTAATCATGCGAAGCAACTGTCTGCCGTTGCGTAATACTCGCTCGATGTGTTCGATGCCTGGGAGGGTATCTTTGATTTCAGATTGCCATTTTTCTTGGCGCAAAAACAGTTCGGAATAACCAATAATTGAGTTGAGAGGAGTTTTGAGTTCGTGAGCTAAATGGTAGACGTTTTCTTGATTGACGCTGACGAGGCGATTGAGCTCTTGATTGGTGAGTGTTAACTGAGTTTGGATTTGGTGAAGTTCCCGCATCCTCTGATCGACGTAGCTATTGAAACACTGGGCAATTGCTTCGTCTAGTACGGCATCTATCAGCCGAAAAGCTCTGAATACGTCTGCGACGCTTCCTGCTAGCAATTCGGCTTCTAAGTGGGAGAATATTACTTGACGCAATAAATGGTATTCGCGGGCTACTTCTGCGGCGTCGTAGCCTTGTTCGGCTCTGAGAAATCCGTGATCTAAACTGGCTTCAATTATTAGTTTTATTTCGCTGTTTTGATATTGGGAAAGCACTGTGACCATCGCCGCCAGCAGGTGAGGTATGTGATTTTCGATTGCTGAGTGCGGTAAGGCGTCAGCGGTTTCAATTTTCCGATCCTGACGAACTGCTTCAATCCAGTTTTTGACGATAGTATCGGTTTTGTCGGCGAGCACTTGGCTGTAGTCCATGATGTCTGCGTGGGGGTTGAGTTTGGCAGAGATTGCCTATGCTTCATTGTAGTTGAGCGATCGCCAGAGCGCCATACCAAACTTCGGGCGATCGCGACCCTGCCAAAAGAAGTAGTTTTGAGGTGATTTTTTCCCTGTGCCGGATCTCTCTCTAGGGGTCGATCCCAGCGTGTTGCTACGATAATCAGCCCTTCAACCTATTGACAGAAGAGCCATAAAGTAGTACATTGCCTCACACTAATAGTTTTTAATTTTAAGTATTAAATTGTTCAGGGGAATAAATGGAAAACGTACAAGCTGTGATTGCTGCAACAACATTTATATGTGTAATTTTCTTAATAATTACAGAATGGATACACCTAACAGTTGCGGCATTTCTGGGAGCAGTGATTCTGGTTTTTACCCACGTGATGACGTTAAACAACGCGATCGAATATATCGGTCGGAGTCACGCCACGCTGGGCTTATTCTTCGGAGTCATGGTAATGGTGAGAGCCTTTGAGCCTACCAAAGTATTTGAATACTTGGCAACTCAAATTGTGCTTTTGGCTAAAGGCAAAGGCAAAAATCTCTTGCTGGGTGTTGTCGCGATTACTACGCCAATTTGTGCAGTTTTGCCCAATGCCACGACAGTCATGCTGCTAGCACCATTAATTCCGCCAATGGCAGAAGAAGTAGGTGTAGATTTTGTGCCGTTACTGATTTTAATGGTATTTGTGGCTAACAGTTCGGGACTGCTGACAATCGTGGGCGATCCGGCGACATTCATTGTCGGCGATGCTATTAACATGAGCTTTGCAGATTACCTGCTAAAGTTAAGTTTGGGCGGGGCGATCGCAGTAGGAGTGATAGTAGTTATGTTGCCTTGGCTGTTCCGCGAAATTTGGCACAAGAACTTAGACGATTTGGAACATTTGCCCCACCCGAAAATCAATCACCCGCGAGTTTTAGTAGTAGGCGGCTTAATTATAGCTTTCGTGCTGACTTTTTTTGTAATAGGAGAGTCTCTGCCCGTGCCTATTTCACCGGCAGCCGTTGCTTTGTTGGGGGCTGCTTTGGCAATGCTTTTAGCTCACCATTCCCAAATTGATTCTGTTAATAATATTTTGCGTGATTTAGATTGGAGCACGCTGCTATTTTTTATGTCTATCTTTGTGCTGATTGGCGGTTTGGAAAAAACCGGAGTCATCGCCAGTATATCTGGAATATTAGCAGTGATTTTAGGTAAGAATATTTTTCTGGGATCTTTAGTTTTGTTATTTTTTGTGGGTTTGATGTCCAGTGTGGTGCCAAATATTCCGCTGGTAGTGGCGATGGTGCCGCTGCTAAAACAGTATGTTGTCAATGTCGGGCTTGCACCGGCAGAAGTGCTGGCGCCGGATTTTGCAGGGCAGTTTCCACCTGCTGTGCTGCCGCTGTTTTATGCGATGATGTATGGAGCAACTTTAGGCGGAAATGGCACTTTGGTAGGAGCTTCTTCTAATATAGTGGCGGCGGGAATTTCTGAACAGCACGGACGCCGGATTTCTTTTCAAACTTTTCTGCGTTACGGGCTTCCTGTGATGGCGGTGCAATTGGTGGCTGCGGCTGTTTATGTAACTATTCGGTTTCTGATTTAAAGAAGTCATTAGTCATTAGTCATTAGTTATTAGTCATTAGTTATTAGTTATTAGTCAGTTGTCAGTTGTCAGTTGTCAGTTGTCAGTTGTCAGTTGTCAGTTGTCAGTTGTCAGTCAACAGTTAACAGTCAACAGTTAACAGTCAACAGTCAACAGTCAACAGTTAACAGTAATCTAAACTCCATCCAATTCTAAGGGGAAAATTACAGTGAAGGAGGTGCCAACTCCTACTTCAGAAACTAATTCGATTTTACCTTGCAAGAGGTTGACTAATCGAGCGACAATTGCTAGCCCTAAGCCGGTACTGTCAGGCATCACAGAACCCAGGGAGTTGTTGGCCCGAACAAATGGCTGAAAAATCCGATCGCAGTCTTCTGAAGCAATGCCAATGCCTGTATCGGTGATGCAGATACTCCAATGTTGGTCTGGCAATAATTCGGTTTTTATGGTAATATTACCAGCTTGAGTGTAGCGAATGGCGTTGCTCACCAAGTTGGTGATAATTTGCTGCAAGCGCAAGTAATCTGTCATAACTTGATCGAGAACTGGATCGCACTCAAGGGCGATCTCTAAATTTTTGGCTTTCGCCAAAGGCTCGATTATTTCGACAACAGTGCCGATCGCCGATCGCACATTTGTAGCACTTAGCTGCAAATTTATGCGTCCCGTGTCGTACCGCGAGATTTCGAGAGTATCGTTAATTAATCTAAGTAATAGTCTGCCGTTGTTGAGGACTTTATCAATATGTGCCAAATTGGGAGCCGAATCTTTAACTCTAGGATTGTTTATTTGGCGCAAAAACAATTGTGAGTAGCCAATAATAGAGGTGAGGGGGGTTTTCAATTCGTGAGCTAAGTGAGATATATTCTCTTGACTGGCGCGAAGTAAGCGACTCAGCTCTTGATTTGTAAGTTGCAATTGGTTTTGCAACTCCTGTAGTTCTTGGAATCTTGCCTGGGTATAGGTTTGAAAACAGTCAGCAATTGCTTCGTCGAGGGCAGTGTCAATTAAGCGATAAGCTCGGTTCACTTCAGCGGCTGAGCCTTTTAGCAATTCTGGTTCTAAAGCATCGAAAATTACCCTCCGCAGCAAGCGGTATTCCCGCGCAATTTCTTCGGCATCGTAGCCTTGCCCGGCCCTGACAGTCCCGTGGTCTAAACTTTCTTGTATAACTGCCCGAAAGTCGCTGTCTTCTGATTCTGACAGCATAGTTACGATCGCTTGCAGTACGATGGGAAGGCTGTCGCGCACGGAATCGTAGGTGAGTTGCTTGGCGGTGCCGATTTCCTCGTCGCTCCGAACAGCTTCGATCCAGTTTTCGGTAATTATATCAATTTTATCTTGTAGCGCGAGGCTAAAATCTCTCATGGCTTTTATATAAATCAAGTAAGCGATCGTAATTTTATATTTCTAGATTACTTTAATCATTAGCTTTTTGAATTTTCTCTCAACTTTTGGCCTCTGTCGCACTCACATAGCTACTCCCAAAGACCTATTGACAATATAATACGCTCGTGCTAGCTTATGTTAAATTGGCTTAAAACGTCAAGCCTAATCCAGCGCTGCGGAATCAAACCAAGCGTGTGGCTGGAGCGGAGGAACCAATTTTCGGGGCGAATCTCTACAGAATTAAAAAGCAAAGTTAAAAAGTGCCAAATTAGAGTGTAATTTTTGATTTTGAAATCTAACGAGAAGGACATCTCTCAGTCCTAGCCCGTCAGCTAACTTCGCAGGCATTGAGAAGAGACTGAAAAGCCAAATGTTCTGAAAAAGATTGTTTGGCTTCGTCAGTGTCTCAGGTTGGTATTGTTCAAGATTCTTGTACCTGCCCTGACTCTGAAGGAGATAGAAATGTTCATACAGCTTAATTTATCTGCGATCGCACTTGCAGGAGTTGCAACGTGGAAGAAGGTCAAACCCGTTGTCATCCGAGATGCTGTTTTGTTACCTGCTGCAGGTTTTTTGGGAATTCTTGGCTTGTGGTGGATTGTTGCCAGCTTCAACAGCGATTTGATTCCCACTCCCTATCAGGCGTTAATCGCTAATTTAGATTACATATTGCATCCATTTTATCAGCGCGGGCCGGGAGATTTAGGCATTGGCTGGCTGCTGCTAGCGAGTTTGCGACGGGTGTTGGTGGGATTTTTCCTGGGTGCAGCAGTGGCGATTCCCGTGGGATTTCTCATCGGGATGTCGAAACCGGCAATGATGGCGCTCAATCCGCTGATTCAAATCTTCAAACCGGTGTCCCCGCTAGCTTGGCTGCCCATAGCTTTATCGATTTTTAATTTAGCAGAGCCGTCGGCAATTTTTGTCATATTCATCACGTCTTTGTGGCCGACAATTATCAACACAGCTTTGGGAGTTTCTAGCGTTTCCAAGGATTATCTGGATGTGGCGCAAGTGTTGGAAATGCCGCGCTGGAGGCGGATTACCAAAATAATTTGGCCGGCGAGTTTGCCATACATTTTTACAGGTTTGCGGATTAGTTTGGGGATTGCTTGGCTGGTGATTGTTGCGGTGGAAATGCTGACAGGCGGTGTGGGAATTGGCTTTTTTGTCTGGGATGAGTGGAGCCGTTTGAACCTGAGTTCGGTATTTTTAGCGGTGTTTGTAATTGGCATAACTGGATTGTTGCTCGATGCTGCTGTTGACAAAATTCAGGAATTAGTAACGCATCGAGCAGTCAGCAGTCATTAGTCATTAGTCATTAGTCATTAGTCAGCAGCGAACAGTTAACTATCAAGTGTCAACTGTAAGGTGCGTCGCTCATGGATGGTCGATTTTTGTTTGTGATGGTTGGTGGCGACGCACCCTACAACTACAACTTCAAATCTAAAATCTAAAATCTAAAATCTAAAATTGTATGAGTGACAAGTTTTCCAATGAATGGAAGCGCCGCGAGTTTTTGCAAGGGATGGGAATGGCGGCGGCGGGAATGGCTTTATCTGGTTGTGCAATTAGCGCGGATCGATCGGCAAAAGGACTCACAGAAGAAGCCTCAGCCGTAAAGCCGGTTGTCGATTACCGAACCTTAGAAAAACCCGATTTAACCGTAGGATACGTGCCGGTTAACGATTGTGCACCATTTGCGATCGCCTGGAAAAAAGGCTTTTTCCGCAAATACGGTTTAAACGTCCAACTCAACCGCGAAGCAAGCTGGGCAACCTCCCGCGACGGCGTAATCTTCGGCCGCCTCGACGCCTCCCCAGTCGTATCCGGCGCCGTCACAAACGCCCGAGTTGGCGCTGAAGGAGCGCGGCACGCACCCCTGTGCGCGGCAATGACAATTCACCGCCACGGCAACGCCATGACGATGAACAAAGCTATGTGGGATTTCGGTTTGCGCCCGTGGAACGAATACAACGGCAATTTGGAAGAATTTGGCAAACAATTTCGAGCTTTTTTTGACAGTCAGCCGTCGGAAAAAAGGGTTTGGGCAGTGGTTCTGAGTTCTGCGATTTACGAATACTTTGTCCGCTACATATCGGCGGCTGCGGGTGTCGATCCGTTGAAAGAATTTCGGGTAATTATTGTGCCGCCGCCGCAGATGGTAACGAACATCAGGATTGGCGCAATGCAGGCTTATATGGTGGCCGAACCTTGGAATACGCGGGCAATTCAAGGCAATTTGGGAGTGGGTTTTACCTTCGTGCAAGGCAAGGAAGTTTGGCAGGGACATCCCGATCGCCTTTTGGGAGTAATGGAATCATTCATTGAGGAAAATCCGAAGACTTATTACTCGCTGGTTAAGGCAATGGTGGAAGCTTGTCAGTATTGCAGCAAGCCGGAAAATCGCAGTGAAATATCGGCGCTGCTAACTGAGCGATCGTTTACGGGGGCGAAACCGAAAAAAGGGGCGATCGACAAATTTACGCGGCCGGCAATTGTTGGCGACTACAACTATGGAGGGTTTGACGAAAAAGACCGCACCCTACAATCGGAAGATGCAACTATTTTCTATGACATTCCTAAGAATTTGCCTCAAATAGCGGGAAATCATTCAACATTTATGTGGCAGTCTCAGAGTATTTGGTTGATGACTCAAGCCGCTCGCTGGGGACAGATTAAGGAAGTGCCAAAAAATGCTGAGGAATTAGCTAAAAAAGCTTGGAGAACCGACATTTACCGCAAGATTGTTGCCGAAATGGGGATCGATTGTCCGAAGGAGGATTACCAAGTGGAACCTGCAGAACTTTTCATTGATAAAAAGGCCTTTGATCCAAGCGATCCGGTGGGTTATTTGAATAGTTTTGAAATTCGAGCAAACCGCCCTCAGTCTTTTTTTCAGTCTTAATGTTTGAGATGTTGCGCTTTTCCTAATGTCCCGCCAGGGAATTTATTCCCTGGCTAATAGCTAAAGTCGGTTGAAACCGACTGCCCAATTTTAGGATTTAGGCAATAGCAAGAAAATTCCATTAACACTTTACTACTTTTTAGGAGAATACCATGACTCAATACTTTTCTACTTCTATCGAAGCCAGCAACCAAGTCAAGAAGCAGCCGGAATTTCTGGAAATTAACAATTTGTTCAAGTCGTATAAAAATGCGGACGGTAGCGAATTTAGCGTTTTGGACAATATCAATTTAAGTATTGGAGAAAACGAATTTATTTCGGTAATCGGTCACTCTGGGTGTGGCAAATCAACGCTGCTAAAAATAGTGGCTGGTTTGGAAAAACAGAGCAGGGGAATGGTGACACTGGAAGGAAAAGAAATTCGCAAACCTGGAGCCGATCGCATGATGGTATTTCAGCACTACGGATTGCTGCCTTGGCTGACGGTGCGGGAAAATATTCGGCTGGCAGTTGATGAAGTTTTGCAAAGTCTTAGCCGCCCGGAGAAGATTAGTCTTGTCAACGAACATCTAGCAATGGTAAACTTAACGGCAGCAGCCGATAAATATCCAGACGAAATTTCAGGGGGCATGAAACAGCGGGTTGGGATTGCGCGAGCTTTGGCGATTCGACCTAAAATGTTATTAATGGACGAACCGTTTGGAGCGCTGGATGCTCTGACTCGCGGCAAGTTGCAGAAACAGGTGCTGGACATCTGGGAAAATCACAGACAAGCTGCAATGATGATTACTCACGATGTGGATGAAGCTATCTATATGTCCGATCGCATTGTACTGATGACAAACGGCCCGGCTGCGACGATAGGTGAAATTTTGTCAGTGCCGTTTGCGCGCCCGCGCGATCGCCAAGAGTTGCGGGAATCCCAGGAGTATTACGAACTCCGCAACTATGCTTTGAATTTTCTCGATCGCTATTTTACCCAAGACGAATAACGCCCGACGGACAGACCAAACAATTCACTTAAGAGAGGTCAAGCCTGTGAATCTCAAAACAATGTTAGCGCGTTTTGAAAGTGCATTGGGATATCAAAACTTAGCAGAAGAAATGGTGTTGCTGCCGGAGCCACAAGCGCAAGGTTCTAAGAAATCAAAAGTTACAAAACAGGCAAAAAGTATCAATTTTATTGTCGGTTACAACAGTTCTCCCAAAAGCCAAACAGCTCTGGACATTACCCTTTGGATGGCGCATCAAACTCGTTTAGTAACAACTAAAGAAGTCACGGTTCAAGTTGTCTACGTGATCGACGAAGCGCCCAAAAGTTACGGAGAAGATACTTGCAAAGTTGCTGTGGGAAATGCCTTGGCTGCCAAGCCGAAAGTGTCGGAGTTAGAGGAAGCATTTGCCCTTAACTGTGCAGCGCCTGCGATCGCTTTACCAACCGAAATCCCATCGATATCCCAGCAAAAAACTTGGATCGATCCGCATTATTTTCGAGAAATTTTTGGCCCAAAGAATGAGTACGAAGTAGCAGATAAGTTGCTGTGGCAAGCGCGCTGTTTGGCTGAGGAATGGCGCGGTTTATTCAAAGCTCATTTGCGAATCGGGCGGGTTGCTACAGAACTGAGAAATGTGGTTGAATTAGAATCAGCAAATTTACTGTTCTTGGGCTGCGATTCTGGCAACCATCGGCTGGTTAGGGAACTAGGCAATAATTTTCCGTGCTGCGTGCTCGGGATTCCTTCGGCACTCACCTATCACATGGATTTTCAGCCTGAAGAAAGTTTGAGCAAGTTGCAGTTTGCTACAGCTATGTCTGCACATTAAACTTGTTCAGCAGTTACGCAAAACTTCTATATGTAAGGTGTGCAGTGCACACCCTACCGCTATAAATTCGCGCGCCAAACCTTTTTTGCCTTAGTCCTATCTCGATGAAAAATTAAAAAGATTTTCCTCGATGGAAGTCCCAATTACGAGACAATTGGGGCTTTTTTTGATTGTTGATATTTTTAAAATTACAGTCAAGTAAAATTATCGGCACTTACCTAATCATAGATAATTCGTTAACTAATTTTATCTTTCCTCGGCACACAGAGCGCAGCAGGCGATCGATCGAGCGTTTGTCTTCCTCAGTCAAATTTTCGTCGAAAATAGCCGCCATCAAACCGTACCTATCGGCTAGAGTAATGTAGCCATTTTGATTCACTTCGGAAAACAGCTCGCCCAAAGCAGATGGAATCAGGTGGACAGGAGTTTGCATAGTAATTGACTCTTTACTCGACGATCGCGATCGGGCGTTTCTGCAACAACAAAAGGCGATCGCACTATCAAAATTTATAGCTGTATTGCCTTTAAAGGTGTGACAATAAACAGCCCAATTTGTGAAGTAAATCACATTTAAAACTTGCGAATTATGATAAAGCTTGCAGGTGCGTTTTAGGGAAGACCGAGCAACTGCAAACTTAATGTTTTCTAAAGATTATAAATCGGCACTTCCTCCACAGGTTCAGCTAACTCAAACTTAAACACCCGGGAATAGAAATAGAATTCGCCGTCAAGAGTTCTTTTGATATTTTCAGCGCGACGAAAACCGTGCTGTTCCCCTTCATAAGCCACATAAGCAACCGGCAAACCTTTAGCTTTCAATATCTCTACCATCATTTCCGCTTGATTGGGCGGAACCACTTTATCTTCTAATCCTTGAAAGAAGATAACGGGACAAGATAAACGTTCGGCGGAATGAATCGGCGAACGAGCTACATACAAATCTTTTCTTTCAGGATAAGGCCCGATTAATCCATCCAGATAGCGGGCTTCAAACTTGTGAGTATCCGTTGCCAAAGCTTCCAAATCGCTAACTCCATAATAGCTCGCACCGGCCTTAAACACATCGCGGAAAGTAAGAGCGCACAGAGTGGTGTACCCCCCTGCACTGCCTCCGGCGATCGCCATTCTTTCGCCATCAACTAAACCTTTCTGAGCTAAATATTTAGCACCGTTAGCGCAGTCGTCAACATCGACAATTCCCCAACTATCTTGCAGTCTTTTTCTGTATTCTCGGCCGTAACCAGTGCTGCCACCGTAATTAACATCGAGCACGGCAAAACCGCGACTCGTCCAATATTGAATTTTCAAATTCATGCTGCTAGAAGTAGCAGCAGTTGGGCCGCCGTGACTTTTCACAACTAACGGCGGTTTTTCGCCCGCAGGCGCTGCGAAATCTTGATTTTTCGGGGGATAGAAGAAACCGAAAGCAGTCAAATTGTTTTCCGTGGGGAATTCAATCGGTTCCGGTACAGAAAGATAACCAGAATTGATGCTTAAATTGCTCGATTTCCGCAAGATTTCTAGTTGACTTGTTGCTAAATTCAGTTGTACAATAGCACTAGATTCAGTCGGCGAACCTGCCAAAAAAACAACTGTTTCTCCCCGCCCTTTGATCGACGAAATATCAGTGTAAGGCGTTTCAATTGTTGTCAACTGCTTAGTCGTTAAATCAAGACTCGCTAAATACCACAGGCCTTGCTGAGTGTAGGTGCAAATAATTTTGCTTTCCGAGACAACGGCATAAGTAGACATTCCAAAAACCCACTGGGGAAGTCCGAATTCAGCCGCCATTTCGCACAAGCTGGTTTCTATCTCTGCTTCCCCCCTTACCAAGGGGGGATTGAGGGGGGTTCTAGATTGCCAGCGGTAGAAATTCCACCAGTTCGACTTGTCAGAAACAAAATACAAAACTCCATCGGGCGACCATTCCGGTTGAAAAATCGACTCATCAACCCCGCCAGCAACCAAGTATTTTTCACCTAAAGAACCGTCAGCATTAATTTCTGCTACCCACAATTCTGTGCCATCCCACGGCATATTTGGATGGTTCCAACAAATCCAGGAAAGTAGAGAACCGTCTGGACTTAAACGAGGGGAAGCATAAAAATCATTGCCCTGAGTTAAGATTTGAATATCTTCGCCGTTATCTAAATTAATGCTAACAATAGTATTGACAGGTTCGCCCTCACCTGCATAGTCTTCGCGCACGCAAATCAGGCGATTTCTCTGCTTGTCAACTATCGCATCTGCATAGCGATAATTAGCAGCAGGTGTCAGAGGTTGGGGTTGAGAATCTAATGCTTGAGAGTAAATACGTTGGTCGGCAAAATGAGAAAAATAGACAACACCGCCAGCCACTGCAAAGGAAGCGCCGCCGTATTCGTGAACGCGAGTGCGAACATTAAAAGGATGCGGTGTCACGTCGTTGATTGTACCGTCAGGAGTGCGCCGCACGAGGACGCTTCTCCCCGCTTCCGAAGGTCTTCCCTCAACCCAGTAAATATCATCGCCGTCAATAGCAATTTGTCCGAGTCCGACAGTTCCAGAAACAATTAAATCGGAAGAAATAGGTGATTTCCAAGAACCGTAAGGTGATACTGTATTCATATAGTTGAGGCAGTTGTGTTTCTCGCACAAAAAAATTAATATTTGTACTTTACACTAATTCAGTCACCGGGGAAGCAAAATGTCCAAAAAACTCGTACTAATGGATCACGACGGTGCAGTTGACGACTATCTCTCAGTTGTGTTGCTGATGACAATGGAGGAAGTCGAAACTCTGGGAGTAATTGTAACTCCTGCGGACTGCTACATTCAACCTGCGGTGAGTGCAACGCGCAAAATCCTCGATTTGATGGGGCGTTCAGAAGTTCCGGTGGCGGCGAGTACCGTGCGGGGACTCAACCCATTTCCGGTGTTATTTCGGCGAGATTCCTTTGCAGTCGATCGACTTCCCATTCTAAATGAAAAAGGAACCATTGACACGCCGTTAATATCAGAACCCGGACAAAACTTTATGGTGCGAGTTTTGCAAGATGCAGCCGCCCCAGTCACATTAATGGTAACGGGGCCGTTAACGACAGTAGCGCAAGCTTTAGATATAGCGCCAGAAATTGAAAGCAAAATTCAAGAAATTGTCTGGATGGGAGGCGCCCTCAATGTTATCGGCAATGTTAGCAAAGATATGGAACCCGGACAAGATATGTCGGCGGAATGGAATGCTTACTGGGACCCGATAGCAATCGAGAGAATTTGGCAAACGCAAATTCCCGTTGTCATGTGTCCTTTAGATATCACTAATAATGTACCGCTAACTGTAGAATTTTCCAATCTCTTAGCAAGACAGCGCAAATATCCAATTTCCGACTTAGCAGGACAGTGTTATGCCCTAGCAATATCTCAAGATTACTATTTTTGGGACATTTTGGCAACCGCTTATTTAGCGCATCCAGAATTTTACCAACTGCGAGAATGGGAAACTGAAATTGTGACCGAAGGCATCAGCCAAGGACGCACAAAAGTTAAAATAGGAGGGCGAAAAATTCAAGCAATGGATAAAGTAGACACAGCCAAATTTTACAAATACATATTACAACAGTGGGCGAAGTAAAAATCACAATATCTGCTATAACTGAGCAAAATCTCCGTACAAAACCCGCCCTGACACAAATATTCACATCCTCTCCTCTTCCCTCTCTTCCTCTGCGCCCTCTGCGCCCTCTGCGGTAAAAAAAACTCCTCTAAAAAATGCTGCCAATTATATCAATCATCCCCTTAGCCCAAACCCCTCCCGCACCTCAAGAAATCGTCCAAATCCAAGAAGTGCGACCCCTCCCCGGACAGTTAGACAACATACCAGTATTTAACAGCAACAGCCCCGAATTAGTGCTGCAAGAAGGAATTTTGCTTTCGACATTTCCCCCAGATGGTAAAAGATTTCCGGCGGCACATTTAAACTTTCCGTTTCAAGGACGTTTCGACATATTTGCCCACCACATAGCCCGCGCACCTTCCCCGGAAGATTTGCGAACATTGTATCAAGGAGTAATTGTTTACAATCCGGGCAATAAACCTGTAAAATTAGATATATTGCAAGCTGCGAGTTATCTCAGCCAACCCGATGCACCTTTCATTGAATTGCCGCCGCAAGTCGATAATTCAAACAGTAATATTTACGCAGGGCCGGGAAGTCGCGCTGTGAATGATATTCTCAGAGGAAGGAGACAGTCTGACTTTGAGCCGCAGTTAATTATTCCACCGGGAAAAAGCCAATTGTTGATGAATCATGCGATACCGGTGCGGGGATTGGTACCGCCGCTAAACGGTCGATCGACCTTGATGCGGTTGCGGAGCGATGGTATAGTCTATGTTGCCAGTCTGGCGATGTTTGCCCGAGTTGATGCACAGGGAAACGGACAGGGAAACGAGCGATCGCCCAATATAGCAGAATGGCAAAACTTATTAGACAATGGTAATATAGCCGGGCCGCGCGATCGAACTCCCACACCGCCGGAAATCACCGAAGGTCAAGTAATTTACGGCCGAGTTGCCGGTGTAGCATTAGGTTCAGAATGGCGAGCACTTCTCTCAGACAACCCCGCCACATCAAACCTAGCAATTCCCCAACCCGGAACAGCATTTTCCTACCCATTAAGCAGCCTCCCGCGCGGAATGCTGGGTACAAATCAAGTGCAAAGTGCGAGAATGCTAGTCCGCTACCCAGATACAGCATACCGCGCCCACGGCAATTACGGAATTCAATACAGTCTCAGCTTGCCGCTGTACAATTCTACCAGCAAAAATCAAACTGTAACTGTCGCGATTCAAACTCCAATTAAAACAGACAAATTAACTTCAGGAGGACTTAGTTTTTTAGAACCTCCGGCACCTCAAACTTTTTTTAGGGGAACTGTCAGAGTGCGCTATACTGATGACAATAAAGTGCCTCAAACTCGGTACGTGCATTTAGTGCAGCGGCGGGGACAGCAGGGGGAACCTTTGGTAAAACTAGAGATGAAATCGGGAGAAAAGCGACTTGTAGATGTAGATTTTATTTATCCGCCCGATGCGTCGCCGCCGCAAGTTTTGACAGTGAAAACCCATTAAATTTGATCTGCTGCTACGGGTAGGCACAGGCCTACAAATACAATACGCACTTAACCAGATTTGATATTAGTTTCGCGTTGGGCTGCCTTGGTTTGTGTCTAGTCGGTATCGGCAAAAAAAAGATGAACTTCTCTAAAAAATTCTGGATAGTTGCTTGTTTTGTGTACGTTTTAATTCTTCTCAGTATTATGCTTTTAGCAGGTACGGGGAAATTAGTCAACTTTCCTCTAGCTCATCCGCCTTATGACAAACTCGGCCACTTTATTTTGTACGGAATAGCATCTTTTTTGTGCCATAGAGCAAGTGGCAAAAAAAATATGAATTTGTTTAATTATTCAATTCCTTTCGGGCCCGCAATTTTTACTATTTTCACTGCTGCGGAAGAAATGCTGCAAGCGATTTTACCCAATCGTACTGCTAGTATTGAAGATTTTTTATTTAGTTTTGGCGGGATTGCAATTTTTTATTGGATTGGAGAAGTTTGGGATAGAAAAAAAGGGCATTGATGATATAGAAGGCAGAAGGCAGAAGGCAGAAGGCAGAAGGAAGTTCGGCAACGGATTCTGTAACGGATGTAACGGATGTCAGGAAGAAGGAAGTTCGGCAACGGATTCTGTAACGGATGTAACGGATGTCAGGAAGAAGGAAAAAGGAAGTTTGTAGGGTGTGCAATGCACATCAGTTGACGAGTGTCAGCAAATTTTTTTACTGGTGACTCTGCCCGCACGGGTCAAGAGATATGTGCAGCATAAACGGGAGCAACTGTCAATAGGCTGGCTGCTGCTGTCGCAGTTAAAAATTGATTTTTTTTGAACTTGTTTAAGATTAGCAATTAACCGGGATTTCCCATCTCGACAATGTGTTTGAGAGCGTTTAATCACTCTCTTCCAAAAAGGTTTGTACTCGACCGTTTGGTCTCAAAACAACTCGAATTTTTGGGTTTTTTCCATTAGAAACTGCAGAAACAAACGGCTCGCCGGCTAATGGCATATTAATTTGCTCGATATAATCTGCTGCTGCTTTTCCCATCGGCACAATACTTTGAACTGACCCATTTTCATCGATCAGCACGCTGTATTCCAAAGTTTGTTCCATTCCTTCAGGAGGCTTCCAGCGTTCCTCAAAGTAAGTTCTAGCTTCTGAAACTTGAGGAATGGTATCAAATAAAGTGTGGTTTTTTTTGCTAGCCGCCACCTGGTTGTTATCCTCAGACTCCGCAGGCGGTTGAGCGTCCTCAAGGGCTGGGAGTTCGGTACTGGCGGGGGGGACAATCGGCTCGATGGGGCGGGGGAAGGGTTGCGGCGGGGGAACGGGAAATCGGGAAGCAGACAGGGATGGAGGCAGGGGGGGCGGTACGGCGGGAGCTAGTCTCGGCGGTAATGGGGGCAGCACGTAGGGTACTGGTGCGGGTGCTTGGGGGCGGCCCTGGGGCGGTTCTTCGGGGGCGGGAATAGTGATTGTTGACCCTTGAGGGAATGCTGGGGCGCTCTGTGGGGCGCTGGCTGCGCGGCCGTTGGGGGGAAATAGCAGGGGTGGCTGCTGGATGGGGCTGGGTTTGTTGGTGGGGGGAGTTGGCGCGAGGGCGATGGGGGGCAAGCTGGGGCTGGGGGAGGCGGCGGTGTTGATGGGCGGGGGCGGCAGCGGTGGTAAACCGGGTGTGGCTGCGGGTGTTGGTGCTGGGGGTGTCGGTAGGGCGGGAACTGGACTGGGGGAAACGCCGGCAGCTAACTGGGGGTTTCCGGGAGCGGTGCTCAATTGTGGATTGGCGGGGGCTGTGGCGGGGGCTGTGGCGGTTTGCGGGGATGTGGCGGTTCGATCGAGCATTTTGATGATTCCAGTCGTCAGGCCCGCGCTGGCGACCAGCATTGCTGCCACCTTGAGCCAGGGTGAGGACAGCGGCCGTTGGGACTCGCGGTTGAGGTTGGGAAGCGCCATCACTTCGGCGGCGCAGTCATCTAGCGCTGTGGCCAAGTCAAACAGTTGCAGGGTGCTCAAGGGAACTACTGGCCCGGATTCTGCGGCGCTCAAAGAGCCTAAAAACAAGTTGTGGGCGAGCAAGCCGCGGGGCTCTAAGCGGGGGGGAACCGGAAGGTAGGCTGTGTTTGGGGCGGAGGTTGCTAGTTCGGAAGTGTGGACGGATCGATCGAATATAACGGCATTACGCCCGACTTCTGGCGAGTCTGGACCTGCAGCGGTACGATCGGTTTGAGAGTTGAGGTTGCTTTCCCACTCGCGGGATTCGCCGAGCAAGTTTTGGACGTAGGTGCTGACAGCTTCGTGGAGGGTTTCGAGTTGAATTCGATCGCCCCTGAGAGTAACGTGTTGGCTATCTGGCAGCCTGGGGTCGTCGAGTCGCAGCTCGAAACTTAAAGATTTAAACACGGGTTGGCCCGCCCAGCGAGATAGAGGCGAACTTTTGGCTGCGATTTCCAGCGTGCAAGTGGGGGGCGTGTACCGTTTGAGAACCATAGCGAAGAAGGAAGAAGGAAGAAGGAAGAGGGAAGAAGGAAGAAGGAAGAGGGAATAACTATGTTTTATCTGATATTTTGCAGCATTCTTAACAAGCTTTTTTAGCAACAGGCAAGATGCCTGTTCCACAATAAATAAATTTTCTGGTGGAACAGGCATCTTGCCTGTTCCGGATGTTTGTGATTCTCGTTCCCATTATGCTTAGCTTAATTTTTAGCGCGATCTAGAAGTGCCAGCCAGAGGCGGCGGTGGCCGCCGGGACTGCTGTAAAATAGCAAATCGATCAGGAGTTTGAGCGCCAAATCAGTCAGTTCTCGGGCCGATAAATTGTCTGCATCTTCCATGCGCGAGCCATAAGTGTTGCTGAACCTGTCAATATAATCTCCTAACAAAGCGATTGTGTGAGGTTCGCGGTTTTGCTCTGCCATTTGTTCGAGCAAAGCAACAGCGCGGCGGATTAAAGCTTGGTGCTGTTTTGCCAAATGACAGCTTATCAAAACGAGCGATCGAGCTTCCTCCACATCTAGTTTTTTGCGCCCTCCGTGGCCTTTCCGCAGCGGGTTAGATTGGCGCAGCCGCCACAAAGCTACCCGATCGGCTACCATTGGCTCTAAATTCAGTTCGGCTGCTACCTTGAGCATCGCCTCTGAGCCAATTTCTGCCAGTGCTTCTAGGGCTAACAGCACTAAATCCAGTTGGGCTTTAATGTTGTCCAACTGGGTAGGTTCTGGTGCTTTTCGGGTCAATTCTTCCCAGTTGGGAGATTGGCCCCTTTCGTTTGTGGGAGCGGAGGGCTTTACGGTCGAGCGCATGGCTTCAGCACGGGAAATTAAGACTGGTTGAGGCTGGATATCAAACAGTATGCCGTGATTCAAGCTTTGCGGCCTGTGGGCAACAGCACATCTGTTAATTTGTCTCCATAGCTCGTTGCTTTGATTCCGGCAATCCTAACTGCTGGACGGAGTTGCGGGTGAAAAGTTGCGGGTGAAAAGTTGCGGTTTCAAGTTCGATCGATCGCAATCCGCAAAACCCAGAGATTTTTACTTCTAACCATCCTACGCCGCAGAGTGACCGAAATCAAATCAGTGCTTTGAAACGATCGGGACTTATATCAATGCAAAGATCCTAGCGCTCTCGAATGCTACTTATAGTCTGTCGCTACTTATAGTCTGTCAGATTATAGTTGTGATTGCTTCATCTGGCGCAATCTATGGATATTACGGAGCAATTTGGTAAAAAAGTTAGACATTTCCGAAAGCTCAGAAATCTTTCCCAAGATCAGCTTGCAGAACTATCTGAATTACATCGCACCTATATTGGTTCAGTTGAACGAGGTGAAAGGAATATAACGCTACTTAATGCCAGCAAAATAGCCAAGGCATTATCCGTTAGTCTAGCTGATCTGGTAACTGCTGATGACTGAAAGAAGACTAGAGCAAATTTTAGCAAGATACCAAAACTCATTTACCGAAAAAATTTATGCAGAAGAGAATGAAGAACACGATATCTTAATGGATGTGTTTGGTATTTCTCCAATAATAAAAAAAGAAAATAGGCAATATTGGAAGAGTTAGGTATGTGTTGGCAATTGTTAGTTACTGAAACGTGTAAAACATATTGCAGTAGCTTTCAGCCAGCATTTAAAGTTGGAAGCGATGAGCCGTGCGATCTGATTGTTGATGGGTACGCAATAGATACAAAATATCGTATTGGCTCAGGAGACTCTGGAACACTGAAAAAGTTCAAATCTTATGGCCCACTACTTCGTACTTATAATTACGAACCCGTATTTTTAATACTTAGACAAGATAATTTGCCCGCAGCTATTACAGCGTGCCAAGTAGGGACTTGGAAAGTTTACACTGGGGACGATTCGTTTAATTTTATACAAACAATAAGCGGGTTTGATTTAAAGTCATTTCTTATTGAAAAAGTGGGAGAATTCCCTGTATACCGCTGAAACTATCAAGGCGCTTGTTAATAATCTCTATGTAGTCAGGTACTATTTCAATGCCAACATACCTAATGCCAAATTCTTTCGCCGCCAGCAATGTAGTTCCCGATCCTGCGAAAGGATCGATTAGAATAGAATTTTCCAAACGCGGTACAAATATTTCGACCAGCTTTCTCATTAGAGCGATTGGTTTAACTGTGCAATGGACGTTAAACTCCTCGGTTTTCTCACGCTGTATACCTTCTAAAATATTTGACTGAAAACCACCAAACTGATCTTTAGTATAAAATAGACCAGTACCATACTCCTGTAGAGTTTCCAAGTAATTATTGACCAGTGGTTTTTGAAGTACGCAGATTGCTTCCCATTCGTTCCTCAGACAACTGTGCCAACCATCCCATTGTTCAGAATTTTCATATCCTTTCTTCTCTAACTGTTGTTTGATATTGACACCTTTAGGAATACCACTCGATCTTTTATAAACAAGAATATCTCTGGCATAGAAACCAGCACTTTCAAGTGCTACTTGTACGTGAGCAACCGTTCGTGTGCTATTGAAAACTAAAACTGTCGCACCCGGTTTGCAGATCCGAAAAAGCTGCTCACCCCACTCAAAGCACCACTTTTCATAATCCAGAGTGTTGTTGCGATTCCTTTGATACCATTTTTCGTTTCTGACTCCACCTGCTAAACCACTGCCATAGGGAATGTTTTTAACAAGGGTTTTATTTCTCTTGCCATTGACTCTTTCAATCCGCCTTTGAATTTCTGAGTCATCCCATTTATGACCAATAAATTCATAATTATAAGGTGGGTCAGTGATACAGGCAGAAATATAATTTTCTGGCAATGTCTTCATCACTTCACGACAGTCGCCAACCAAAACTTCATTTGAGGGAGTTTTTTTCATTAGTCAGGCAGTTACTAAAGTGGGAAAGCAACTCTTAATTATTCCACATTTGCAGTCTAGTATCCATTCCGGTTGCATCAGTATGATATGTTCGTTGCGACTTGTTTTGCTGCAGACAACTATATAATTACGAGTCAACCGGAAATGCGTAAATTTTGATTATTTCAAATAAACCACCGTTACACCTCCACCCCCTTCTTTTTGACTGGCGAGCTCAAAGCGGGAAACCTGCGGGTGATTCGCGAGGAACTCGTGAACCCCGCGCCGCAACTGTCCCGTACCTTTGCCGTGAATTATCCATAGCACTCCGTATTCCACGGCCTTGGAAAGAGCTCTGTCTATTTCGATTTCTGCGTCTGAGACTCTCGCACCCCGTAGGTCGATCGAATTATTAGCAGTGCGAATGGCAATTTCGGGATTGGGTTTTGGAGATTCCGCCGCTGCTTGCTTAGCTTTAGCGGTAGCGAGTGCTTGTGCTTGGGCTGCCGCCTTGGCTAATTGAGCTTTAGTTTCGGGTTTTTGACCGTCTAGGGATTCAATTTCTCCTAGTTTGACAGTCATTTTCATAATCCCAAACCGAACGCTCAACTCTTCGTTAGCATCGGGGCCGCTGAGGACTTCGGCGGTTTGGCCCAAGCTGGGAATGCGGATGCGATCGCCCACTTTCGGCATAAAACTCGGTTTGGGTTTAGCCGGTTGCTGTCGAGAGGGCAGGTGTTTTTGGGAAATTTGATTTAAGGTTTCTGTCGCTTCTTGGGCATTTTGAGCCGTCTGGTTGCCCGACTGCAAGCGACGAATGATTTGAGCAATTTCTGATTTTGCCGACCCTATCGCCTCATTTACTGCCACTTCCTGAGCTATTTTTAGTTCTCGCTCCCGCTCTTGCAAAGCGGCTGCTTTTTGAGAAACTTCTCTGTGCAGTTTTTCGGTTTGGTGTAGCAGTTGAGTTGCTTCTCTGGCCTTGGTTTCCTGTTTCCGGCGCTGTGCTTCGAGTCCAGCAATCACTTGATTGACATCTTGAGAGGCTCCCCCGACATAGGTTTGAGCTTCTTCGACTATGGATGCTAGCAAACCGAGTCTTTTGGCAATAGTGAGGGCGTTGGAACGTCCGGGAATTCCCCACAGCAAGCGATAGGTTGGCTGCATGGAATTGTCGTCAAATTCTACTGAGGCATTTTCAAAGCGGGAGTCTTGATATTTGAGGGCTTTGAGTTCGCCAAAGTGGGTAGTTGCAACTGTTAATAGGGAATGTTGGGCGAGGTATTGCAACAGGGCGATCGCCAATGCACTGCCTTCTGAGGGGTCTGTACCCGCTCCTACTTCGTCTAACAAAACTAAAGATTTGGGAATTGGTAATTGGGAATTGGTAATTGGGATTTGGGGTTGGGGAATTTGTAATTTAGGTTTGAGAATTGGGAGAGCAGAAACAGTGTTCTGTGTATCTGTGACTTCTTCGTCTTGCTGGTGGGAATTAGTAATTGGAAGGTTTGATTTTTCTTCCCCTTCAGCCGGGGATTTATTTTGTAAAACCTCTAAAATGCGGCTGATGCGGCGGATATGGCCGGAGAAAGTAGACAAACTTTGCTGCAAAGATTGTTCGTCACCAATATCAGCCAAAATATTGTCGAACCAAGGCAATTCTACGGGTTCGCGGGCGGCAACAAACATTCCTGCTTTCGCCATTAAAGCTGCCAAGCCCAAGGTTTTAAGGGTGACAGTTTTGCCCCCGGTGTTGGGGCCGGTGATGGCGACGACGCGGATGTGCGGCCCGATCGTTAAATCGACCGGCACGACTGGAAAGCCTTGCTCGTGCTGTTGCTGCCAAACTAATAAAGGATGGCGCAACTGGCGCAGGGTAATTTGCGATCGCAGGTTGCGAATTAATAATTGACTGTTTTCTGAGTTTTCCTCATCTTCTTTTTCTTCTTTTTCCTCATCTTCTTTTTCAGGATTTTTTGGTGCTAATTCTGGCTCTCCCAATTCGATAAATTTCGGCGGATTTGCTTGCAACCAAAAACTATAACGCGCTTTAGCGGCCGCTAAATCTAAAGTTGTAACTACAACCACCAATCTGTCTAAATCGGGTTTTACTGCTGCGACTTGCTCCGTGAGGGCGCGGCGGACTGCTTCTTCTTCGGCTTGTTCTTGCCGGAGCAACTGCCGCATTTGGTTGTTAAGATTGACTGTGCTGTGGGGCTCTACGTAGAGTGTCGCGCCGCTGGCCGAGGAATCATGAACGATCCCCGGTATGGCATCTTTTTGGGGAGCTTTGACGGGAATGACAAAGCGTCCGCTTCTTTGGGTAATTAGCTGTTCTTGTACGGCGTTGGATTGGCGCTGCAAAATCCCCTGCAATATTTGATAAATGCGATCGCGCAACTGTCGCATTTGAACTCTAATTCCTGCTAATTTAGGAGTGGCTCTGTCTGCTACTTGAGCGCGATCGTCTATACAGCGATGGATTTCTTGCTCTAGTTCGGGATAAGTCCGCAATTGGGCTGCCAGTTCTTTGAGCGTCGGCACATCTGCCTGAGAGTCAATTATCCGGCGCAATTGCCTTGCTCCGGCGAGGGTAGTAGCAATTGCCAGCAATTCTTCGCCGCTGAGCAAACCTTGGAGTTCGGCTCGCTGCAGGGAAGTGCCGATGTCTTGGATTCCTTCAAAACTCAAAGCACCGCCAGCGCGGCTCTCTAACTGATAAGTTTCCTGAGTTTGAGCGAGGAGTTCTGCTGTTTGAGCTTGAGTTGCCGGGATTGCGAGGTCAAGGGCGGCGGCGACGCCGAGTTTGGTGGCCGCGAAGGTAGCCAAGTGCTGACACAGGCGCGGCCATTCTAATAGTTCTAGTGTTTCGGCTTGAATCAAAGTTGAGGTGGTGTTGGTAATTGGCATTCCCAGGCGCTGACCGAGAAGGTGAATTTAACGATACTATTAATTAATTTTAAAGTTTTTTATTGTTTCCTGGCGCAATTTGAGAAAGTATCTGCGATCGCCCTCAGCAGTCTTTCGACCGAAAGCTCTGATGTAACATTAATTACGAAGGAGAAAATTGGCATTTTTGCATTACCCGTCTAAAATTATACCTTCTAGTGATACCATTCCCCAAAAAATATGCAAATTTAGGCAAGCTCCCAACTATTATTATACAGTAAGTCCTTCCCAATTTTTTACTCTAAAATATAAAATCTAAAATGGTATAAGCTATTTTTGGTTTTGAGGGAGCGGGTATGGGCTGTTTTTTGATGTAATTGAACTATTTTGGAATTTTAAATCTGTCAGCGCAATTCTGGCGGTTGTATCCTAAAAAGTAATTTGTGGAGGTGGTAGAAGTATGGCAAAGATTCTGGCGATCATCGCGGATACTGTGACTTTTCAAGTTGTCCAAGAGTTACTCAGCCAAGAGGGACATCAGGTGAGAGTCGTTCCCGACGATAAGGAGGGTTTAGAGTTGGCGAAGGAATTGTCCCCCGATGCGATAATTTGCGACGGGAGTTCGCCTCAAATCAACTTTTTGGAGGTGTGCCGGCTGGTGAAAGCCGAGCGAGAATTGGCGGCAGCCTATTTTATTCTGCTGACAACACCGGAGCAATTTGATGAAGTTCAAGCATTGGATGCGCCCTTTGACGATTTTCTGTTTAAACCGATAGTTAAGCAGGAATTATTGGCGCGGGTGCGTGCGTCTAAGCGATCGCACGAGTTGAGGGCGCAGTTGGAGTTAACCCAGCAAGAATTGGATCTGTCGCGCGATCGAATGCTGCAAACTGAAAAAATGTCTAGTTTGGGCGAATTGGTGTCTGGGATAGCCCACGAAATTAACAACCCAATTACTTTTATTTACAGCAATCTAACTCACGTCCAAAGCTACGCGACCGATTTAATTGAACTGCTGCGATTGTATCAAAAAGAGCTAGTCAATCCCGGATCGGAAATTCTGCAAAAGCAGCAAGATATGGATGTGGAATTCGTACTCGACGATTTATTAAAAATTGTGAGTTCCATGCGTACCGGGAGCGATCGCATCCGCCAAATAATTTTGTCGCTACAGGATTTTTCCCGCAGCGATCGATCGGGCTGGCAGTTATTTGATGTTTCCGACGGTTTAGAAAATACTCTGTTGTTGTTGCAGCACCGCTTGCCGGCTCGCGAGGGAAGGCGAGACATCAAGGTGATGAAACAATTCGGCAATTTGCCACAGATTGAGTGTTATGCAGGTCTGCTCAATCAAGCTTTTCTGAATATCATCAATCACGCGATCGATGCTTTGGAAGAGTCGGCTCAAGAGTTAGAGGAGTTGGAATCCATCAAATTTAAGCCCGTGATTTTGATTACCACTCAGGTAGTCGATGCTCAGCGAATTTCGATTGAGATTGCTGATAACGACATCGCACATAGCAAAGATATCACAGCCCAAATTTCCGATCCATTTTTGGGAGTAAAACCTGCGGAACCACCCATATCATCGGGACTTGCTCTCAGCTATCGGATAATTGTAGAGCAGCACAAAGGAGAGTTCAAGTGTTTTTCCGAACCGGGTAAAGGCACTAAAATTCAGATAGAGCTTCCGCTGCGTCACAGTTAATTAAGAGTATTTACCGTTGGTGGGGGCGGGTTTTTGCGATTGTTGGTTTGAGCCTGAGATTATGGTGAATCCGCCCCTACAATGACTGGATTTTTTTTATGTAAAATTTTGTAGAGGGAATAGCAGAAGTTATCGAGAAGAGACTTGAGTTGATATTCAAGAGATTTGAAGGAGAGAGGTCGAGAATAGAAATATGAATAATTCCCTGGAGAGGGGCAACCACGGGGGATTGCCCCTACAAAACACGGTTATGTAGATGTTGTGTGTCTAGGAGTGGAATAATTAAAGGGAGACTTGCGCGCCTTGAGTATCGAGGCCGATCGCACGCACCTCAGCCTTTACCCCAAATTCCATCCAAGCAGCCGCCATTTCCCTCTCAACCGCCTCAGCGTTAGCCACATCCGTTAAAGCTAAAAGCGTGGGCCCGGCACCGCTAATTACCATTTCATAGGCCCCTGCATTCAGGGCAGCTTGTTGCACCGCTTCATATCCCTTAATCAGAGATTGCCGGTAAGGCTGGTGAATTTTGTCTTGGAGGGCGCAGCGCAGCCAGTTTTCATTGCCAGTTTCCAAAGCCCGCACTAGCAAACCGAGGTGTGCAGCATTAAAAATCGCATCAGCCTTGCTGTAATCTGCAGGCAAAACTTTGCGGGCTTCGGCTGTAGACAGTTCAAAATCGGGGATGGCTACCACGGGCACAATATTCGGATGCCAGGGAATATCGCAAATTTGCCAGGAACCCCCCCCCTGCCCCCCCTTGCTAAGGGGGGGTGATTGTGTGAGCCCCGCGTCGGTAAGGGGGAATTCTTCTCTTAGCCCCCCCTTACTAAGGGGGGGTGCATTGCTAGCAGCGAGGCGACATCCTCCCAATAAAGCGGGGACAACGTTGTCGGGATGTCCTTCAAGTTCGATCGCCAATTGCATCACTTCCACCTGACTCAAAGGCGCACCGGCTAATTCATTTGCACCCACTAACCCACCGACAATAGCTGTGGCGGAACTTCCTAAACCTCTAGCCAGCGGCACTTGCATATGTATATGTATGGCTACGGGCGGCGGCGATTGGTTCAGGTGTTCGTATAACTTGACAAAGGCTAGATAAGCGAGATTGCTGTCATCTGTCTTGACTTTGGCGGCTTCTTTGCCTGTAACAGTAATTTTTAGTTTCTCGGTTGCTGAGGGTTCGAGTCGGGAGAATTGGAAGCGGTTGTAGAGGCTTAAAGCGGCGCCGATGCAGTCGAAGCCGGGGCCTAAATTGGCGGTTGTAGCGGGTACAGTAACGGTAACGGTGGAAGTTTCGGGCATTTTTTGAATAGTTAATTTGGAATGTTTAACCGCCGATGAATGCGGATGAACGCAGATCGAAGGATATTATACTATGTTTTCAAAAGCACTCTATTCTTGCAGCATTTGAAGATGCTTGATCGCATCTTGATAATCGTTGGTATTGCCGTCTTTTTGATAGAGTTCGGCTGCTTTTTGATAATCGGCGATCGCCCCGTCTTTGTCTTCTAAGAACTCGCGGACTCTGGCGCGGTTGTAGTAGGCGTCGCCGTAGTTGGGGTTAATTTCAATGGCGCGATCGAAATCTGCTTTAGCTGCTGGATAATCTTTGAGATTGCGGCCGTGGATGATGCCGCGTTTGTTGTGGGCTTTGGCGTAGTTGGGGTTGAGGCGAATAGCTTCGGTGTAATCGGCGATCGCCCCTTGAATGTCTCCAGCCTCTGATTTGGCTAAAGCACTATTGAATAAATCTTCAGCAGGATTTTGAACAATCGTTTTTTGAGCTATTAATATTGCTGAGGATTTAGCAGAGACAGCAGGGGATATATTACCAAAGATAGTAAAGATTACTATAGTAGCAATTAAATTGTAAAAAAATGATGATTTCATAATTTAGGCCAAAATTTGAGCGACAGAACAACTAAAACCGGGCAACAAAGGCGAAGTTAGTTCATCATTGCTCAACAGCGTAGCAATCAGCCTTAAACTTGCTTGTTCCCTGCGATAAACTTCTATTTGCTGCAATTGCCAATTCACAAGCCAGTATTCCTGCACTCCTCGCACCGAATAGAGTCTGAGTTTCAAATCTCGATCGCGTCTCTGATTGTCTGCACCGGGGGATAATACTTCAACAATTAACTCGGGTGCGGCGGTTAAATGGCCGGCTTCGTCTAGCAAGATAGCCAAGCGTTCATTGCTCGCCCAAACTAGATCAGGAATGACGTTATCAGCGTCCGTGAAAATAAGACCAGGATTTATTCCTGGTTCTCCTAAATTAGTCTCTCGCGACCAAGTATTAAGTTCTTGGTAGAGGTTGCCTATAGCCTTTTGATGCCCCCAATGCGGTGCTCTAGTCAGAAATAGCTCCCCATCAATAATTTCATAGCGATCGCCGTTATCGGGCAATAGCTCTAAATCGGCGCTAGTCCAGCGTACTTTATCCGATATTGTCGGGTTCATAAGAAAACTCGGTAAGTGGGAAACGAGCGAGGCTTGAGCCTAGAGAGGAAAACGACTCGGCGATTTCAATCGCCTTGAATCCCCTTACGGGGTAGAGGGGTATGGTTGCCCCTCTGGTGAGGTATGGTTGCCTCGTTCTCATGAAGGAGTAAAGTTCGCTTTGCCAAGGTTATAAAGGCTTTTTGCGCTTGCAGCACTGTTTCAGTGACTTTAAAACTGTTTAACTACAAGCGACAGAGCGGAAAACTAGCGTCGCATTCTCCGGTGTCGTGACCTAAATAACGTAGTCAGTGAAGACTTAGGCGGGTCAGTACAGCTTGGTTCGATTTCTCTTACAAGCTCAGTCCCTTTAGGGCTGAGTTACTGACACAAGCACTCTTGATAGGTGATAGAAACATTCTAAACGATCGAGCTTCTACACGATCCACGGCTTGAAACAATCGCCATACACTGAAATTTCGCTTTTTGCAGGCGAGACTCAGAATATTGAAACCCGCCTGGGCGCGGGTTTCGTTTTTGTAGACGCGATTTCGCATCGCCAAATTGTTCGATCGCCCAATTTAAAATTATTTAAAATTTCAAATCGCGCGATTACTTCAAAATAGTTTTAGAAGCAATCCGAGTTTTCTTGCGATCTGCTTCACTCAATTGTTCACCAGACTGCAAACGAGTAGCAGAAGTTTGCAGCACAGTTGCGGCACTTTTATCGCCCATTTGCAGAGCAGTTTTCGCAGCAGTTTGCAGCATTGTCGCCGCGCCGGCTCGATCGCCCTGTTGCAATCTAGTTTCGGCCAGTTGAGTTTGGCGGTATTTAGCCAAAGCTAAAATGTGCTGCTGTACCATCGGGTTAAGTGCCGGCTGATAAACTTTTAGGACATTAGCGGAAAGTGCAACAGGATCGGAAAGCAAACCTTGACCGACACTCGGATCGTCGTAGCGAATTTGCAATTGCCCGATCGCCTGTGTACCTTCGGGCAACTGTCCAATATAAATATTAGCCAAAACTACTCGCTCTATATCCTTCATTAAATCTCCCAAACGTACCATAAAGCGATCGCCCTCTTGCTGTACCGGTAATTCGATCGTATCCGGGGCAACTTGGGCGATCGGTTTGAGTTCGGCTAACCGCACTTTTGGCATTAGGGAAAATAGCAAATAAGCATTAGTCAAACCTACACCTTGGACGCGGCTAAACAGTTTACCAAACTCGTCAACCGCATCTTCAGGACGCTGAATGTGAGCCAGAGCACCGCCGCCTGCATCAGCAATCTTTTCCAGAATATCCTGGTTCCAGTTATCGCCAAATCCCAGAGAATTTAAAGTCATGTTGTAGTCGGCCGCCAATTTAGCCAACTTCAAACACCGGCTGTCGTCGCCGTGTTCGTTTTCGCCGTCAGTCAGCAGAAATGCCTGAGA
The DNA here is from genome assembly GCF_036700475.1 of Microcoleus sp. T2B6. Lineage (NCBI taxonomy): Bacteria > Bacillati > Cyanobacteriota > Cyanophyceae > Oscillatoriales > Microcoleaceae > Microcoleus > Microcoleus sp. T2B6. The sequence goes on from NZ_JAUBOZ010000020.1 coordinate 56,864, forward strand.
TATAGCTTCTTTTTTACCTTTGCCCAACTCTTCAATACCTAACTTAATGCCCTCATCAATTGCTGTGCCACCGGCAGATCGCAATTGCTCAATTTGCCGTTTAATGCTACTGGGGTCTCCCACAATTTGATTGGGGACGAGGACTTTGGCTTTATGGTCGAAAGCCACCGCGCAAAAGCGATCCCCGGGCTTCAACCGGTCTAGCAAGCGTCCGGCGGCTTGTTTGACGGTTTCCAAGGGGCGTCCGCCCATCGAACCGCTGTGGTCGAGAATCAGGCACAGGTTTAAGGGTACGCTGGAGTCGATCGAGCTTGCCGTCGCAGACACCGAAATCGCTAGCTGGCGCTGGGTCGAGGGCGCAGCAGCGTCAAGGTTCGGGTCGTTTAAAACCGGGAGCAAACTAACTTTCATGCGGGATACCTAAAGATTGCGTTAGTATTTCTTTAAGAATAGCTCCATCAGTTCAGGCAACATTTCGGTTATGTCAGGAACCTCAGCCTAAGTGCATGAGGCTTGTAAGAGATTCTTGCGAGCCGTCCTGACCAGCCTAAGACTTTCGAGGTCTACGTTTTTTGAGTCATGACACCCTGGGATGCGAAGCTAGTCCCCTGCCCTGTCATTTGCAGTTAAACAGTTTTAAGGTCACTGAAACAGTGCTGCAAGTTTAACAAGCTCTAAAAACAAAGGCGCGTGCTAACTTTACCCGTAAGGGAGTTTTGGAGAAGACCACATCTCCACGGAGGGGCAACCATACCCCTCCACCCCAATCCAATGTAAAGCCGTCCTAGAAGGACGGGGTTTCAGACTCATTTTTCTGATGAACACACCCATTAAAGCAGTGCAATCGCCATACTACGGGGAAGGGAACTCTCGGACGCCACCTCCCGATTTGCCATCCCTGTTGCTGAAGGAGCGGATCGTTTATCTGGGGATGCCTCTGGTGCCTGCGGTAACAGAACTGATTATCGCTGAACTGTTGTTCTTGCAGTACGAAGACCCGGATAAGCCGATCAAAATCTACATCAACTCGACCGGCACTTCTGGTTACAGTGGCGAACCCGTCGGCTTTGAAACAGAAGCCTTCGCTATCTGCGATACGATTAGGTACATTAAGCCGCCTGTGCACACTATTTGCCTCGGTTCGGCAATGGGGATGTCTGCGATGCTGTTAGCGGCTGGTACAAAAGGCTTTCGGGCGAGTTTGCCCCACGCTTCGATTGTGTTGCACCAACCCAAGGCTTACACGCGGGGTCAAGCAAGTGACATTCAAATTCGGGCTAAGGAAGTGCTGGCAAATAAAGCGACGATGCTTGAGATTTTTGCAAGCTGTACTGGCCAACCGATCGAAAAGATTACTAAAGATATGGATCGGTTGCTGTACCTGACGCCCCATGAAGCTAAAGAATACGGTTTGATCGATCGCGTTCTTGAAAGTTCGGAAGAATTGCCGAAACCGCTGCCTGCTGGAGTCATCTAACTGGGAATGGGGAATGGGGAATCGGGAATGGGGAATGGGGAATGGGTAATAGGAAATGGGGAATGGGCATGAGTAATAATTAAGGGTTAATGGCTAGTAGTTTCTACCCTGGTTAGTTATTCAATAGTCTTTTTATGACTAACAATTCCCAATTACCGATTCCCAATTACCGATTCCCAATCACCAATGCCCGATGCCCAATTCCCGATGCCCAATTCCCAATTACCAATTACCAATTACCAACTAAACGGAGTTCCGAATTATGCCTATCGGTGTGCCAAAAGTTCCCTACAAGATGCCGGGGGGTTATGATACTCAGTGGATTAATATCTACGATCGCCTCTACCGGGAACGGATTATTTTCTTGGGCAGGGACGTTGACGATGAAATTGCCAATCAAATCATCGCTGTGATGCTCTATCTTGATTCGGAAGATTCAGGTAAGGATATTATTTTATACATCAATTCCCCAGGCGGGATGGTGTCGGCAGGCATGGCTATTTTTGATACCATGCAGCACATTAAATCAGACGTGGTGACGATTTGTGTGGGCTTGGCTGCTTCGATGGGTTCTTTCCTGTTAGCTGCCGGTGCGAAGGGGAAACGGTTAGCTTTGCCTCACTCGCGCATCATGATTCACCAGCCTTCTGGGGGCACGCGGGGACAAGCAACGGATATTCAGATTGAGGCGAAAGAGATTCTGCGGCTGCGCCACGAACTCAATAATATCTATGCTAAGAATACTGGCAAGCCGATCGAGAAAATCGAGAAGGACATGGATCGCGACTATTTCATGTCCGCTGAGGAAGCCAGAGAATACGGCTTGATTGACAGAGTGATCGAAGATCGTCCGTAAGTTATTTTTGCGCTACCGTAGTGCGGGCAACCCTCGCACTACAACCTAGTTCGCAGTAAATTTTGGCAGAATCTTTACATTTAAGGATTCTGCCATATTTAACTTAACAGCCGGGAAGTCCAAGGCGTGTATAAGGCGGAGATATCTTGGAGGCGTCCGGGCGATCGCACTACCCCGAATAAATTCAGCAAGAGGATGAAAGGCGCGGCGGTCGGAGGTACGGAGCGAGTCAATTATACTTTGGGAGCATCCTGATTCTCAATGTATATTCTAAGCATTGAAACAGTAGCACCACTACAAGATGCGATTTTCTACTAACAAGTCTTGCGCTTTTAGCATTCACACATTATATTTGAGGAAGGTCGAAAAAAGGAAGATATCATTGCAGCTAACCTACAAGTACAAACTGAAACCCACTCGTCCCCAAGCAGTGACGATATCGACTCACCTGGAACTCTGCAGGCGACAGTATAATTACCGTTTGAGCGAGAGATTCAAATGGTGGGAAGCTACCAGAACACCCATCAATACTTGTCCTTTGAATGCTTCTATAGTCTCAGTAGAGGAAATCTACAAGAATATTCCTCTGACTAGAGTGCAAACCAGAGATGGCAGGAAAAAAGATGAAGCAGGCAATCCCATAACAAGAAAGGGTGATATTTTCTCAAATATTGATGGTGGTTATGTACAGTGGCAAACCGTACAGTTAGCTGACTTGAAAAACACCAAGAAACTATTTCCTGATTACAAAAAGTTGGATGCCCAAGTCTTACAGGATGTAGTCAACAGGGTAGAAACTTCTTTCTCAAACTTTACGATACTTGACAAGAATGGCCGCCGTAGGGGGAAGCCTAGATTTAAAGGTTTTCATTATTACAAATCGTTTACTTATCCTCAACTTGACAATTTGAATATTATCAAAGATGAGCAAAGCAGGATTTGTATTGACCTAGCGAAAATAGGTCAAGTGCCGATGGCATTCCACAGACCAATACCGAAAGGATTCAAGGTTAAGACGGGAACGGTTATCAGAGAAGCAGACGGATGGTATATTTCCCTAACGCTAGAAGATAAAACAGTGCCAGTAACGGTTGCAGAAATTCAACCGACTGCCGAAAACTGTCTCGGTATTGATTTGGGAATTACGAATTATCTCTATTTGTCCAATGGCGAACGAGTCGAAAATCCTAGATTTTTGAGAAGGTCTTCTGAGAAGTTGGCCAAACTTCAAGCGAGGTTAGCTAAAAGAGTTAAAGGATCTAAGTCTTGGAAAATTATCAAAGACAAAATTTCCAAACTTCATCAATTTGTAGCGAGAACAAGATTAGATTTTCAATTCAAGACTGCACATAAATTATTCAATAAGTGTGATGTTTTAGTTTTGGAAGACTTGAGTCTCAAGAATCTAACTAGACGCGCCCAAGTTAAGACTGATATTGAGGACGGCAATCTGGTCTACTTGCCCAACGGTCAAGCGGCTAAGAGTGGCTTAAACAAATCAATGCTTGATGCTGCTCATGGTCAGTTTGCTACTGTTATCAAATATGTCGCTGGTAAACTAGGTAAAAGCGTTGTATTCGTTGACCCGAAAGGCACTTCTCAACATTGTTGGAACTGTCTCAACAAAGTGCCTAAAGAATTGTCTGAGCGATGGCATTCTTGTCAGTGTGGCGAGGAACTCGAGAGAGATGAAAATTCAGCCAAGCTTATCAAAAAGATTGGCTTGAATTACGGAAGTGGCGGTGGTTCTACGTCACTCAAAAAAGCCCTTGCAAACAGGGAAAAAGAAGCCTGCAGTCTAACGATACTCCGTTGACCGTCAGGTTTGTTCACTGGTATTATCAACGCTCATTCATGCTAGATGGATATTGCAGATTATTACCGACAGTTAGGACTGAGGTCTGGCGCGAGTTTATCGCAAGTTAAGGCCTCTTATCGGCAGTTAGCCAGACAGTATCACCCCGATGTGAATCCGGGAAACGAACAGGCTAAGAATAAGTTTATTGCTATTACTGAGGCTTATAAGTTCCTGGTGAATGTTGCCCCCCACCATGTTGCGGAGTCGAAAGTTGCCAATTCAACTGTGCCGCCTACTTGGACACCGCCGGATCAGGAGGTGAAAGCTCAACCGCAGGCAGTTAAAGTGACTCGAAAAGAGGCTGCGGTTCAATCTAATGCGGATCTGTCGGCTGCGGAACAAAAGTTAAAGCAAGATGCTTATTTTGAGCTGCAGCAGTTGCTGAAATATCAGAGGTTCCCACGGGCGATCGCCTTGATTGAGGGTTTAGCCCAGCGGGTTCCCGAAGATTTGGAGGTGCGTCAGTGGCAGGCGATCGCCTATCAGCGCTGGGGACGACATTTGATCGGAGAAAAGCAGGTTGATAAGGCGAGAATTTATTTGAAAAAGGCTGTGAAAACTGACCCTCACAATCGGGCTTTGTGGGCGGAAGTTGAGCGCGATTTTCGCAGGTTGGAACAGATTTATTGAAGCGATGTTGCGTCCCCCTTTTGCAGGGGGTCTGCGTCGTGAATTTTTAATTTTTCTAAAATAACTTGGGTATTTTCAGGTCGGTTTTCCGGTAGCGGTTCCATCAATTCGTCGATCGACTCTAGGAGTAACGGGTCAATATCTACAGCCTGGTTCCTCCAATTAATTTTACCAGTTTTTTCATTAACGGGAAAGTTAATCGGCTCTATGCCTGTTAATAAATGTACAAAAGTACGCCCTAGGGCAAAAAAGTCCGATCGCACGCCTGCTTTACCTAGAATTTGTTCCGGTGCGGCGTATCCCGCAGAACCTATGGGTGCGGTCTCTATCTCTGCTTCTGTGGCGGCGCCGAAGTCAATTAATCTCAATTTCCCATTGGCTTCAAGCATCAGGTTGGATGGCTTAATATCCCGATGCACTACATGATATTTGTGGATTTCCTGCAAAATATTGCTCATTTGTTGCAGCCAATCAAGAGCGAGATTTTGAGAAACGTACTGTTTTTTAGTTAAGAATTCTGCCAAGTTTTCTCCGGTAATTTTTTCCATCACCAAACAAGACAATTTCTGGAAATTATTGGGGAGTTTAATTGGGAAATAACCGTCAGGTTCGACCTGGGGAACTGAGCCCTTTCCGGCCAGCCAAATCAAAACTCGCGCTTCTTGCTTGAACACGCGAACTAAATCGGGATTGTGTGTGTGTTTCAAGACTTTTAAAATTTTGACAGTGCCCCATTCGTTTTCCCCGGTTCCCAAGTCTTCAACTTCAAAGATGTCTGTGGGGCGTGCGGGATTGGGCGATCGCACTGGTTTAAGGATACGATAGCGATCGGCAATTAACAAATCCGTGCCACAAGCCTGACAATTTTGAGCAGCAGCAGGATTTTCACGTTGTTCGCATTGAGGATTGATGCAGTAAATCATCGGCCTTGATACGTCGACGACTGACGGATTTAACAAATTGATTCAATTATTAGCATAAAACCCAGCAAAACTAACCTTAAACGTTGTTGGCTCCTTCGATCCGCCAAGCGATAGCGATCGCCTTTTGCCAGTTTTCGGGAGTATCCTTCATCCCTAAGCCCTGATGCTTTCGCTTCCCCCCAAAAATGGGATTGTACTTGGTACTGAACTGTAACCGGAGTGAACCGTTATCGGACTGTACTTTGATCGTCTCAGGGGTTGCTTGTGATTTAGCGTACATATTGTTTTTTCAAGGTTCTGTAAGGGTTTTAGCCTTCTATCAAGTTTCTAGCAATCCTCGGTGAATCGAGCTGTGTGCATAGCGTGAATGAAGGCACAGAAACAATATAACACAGATAACCGATAGTGCATCCAGACTAGCGGTTGAAACCAAGGCCCGGTGGCTGCCAATAAAAGACTCAACATCTTTGGGAAAATATACTCACTTATTTGTCACAAATTTTACTACAAAAATGCTAAAAAATCAGCAACCAGAACACGGTCTTAATGTTTTAGTTACTGCTATTTTTTCTAAGGTACTTGGCGCGCTTTGAAGGCTACTTGAGACACGATAGACGGCAATACGCTTGAGTTAAAACTGTTTATTCCTCAGATATCTCCTTCCCCTCCTCGCCTCCCTTGGGGGACGCAAGAGCCAATTCTTGTCCCCCTTGGGGGGCGAGGGGGAAGCTGGCGGATTTGAACCGTATGGGGATAGAGGGCAAATCTCGCCATTACCTAAAGGCTCAACCCCTCAAATAAAATTCTCCCGCGCCAAAAGTTAGATTTCGGCGCGGGAGAAAAGGGATAGAGCTAAATGGCTCGTTTATTCCTCGTAGATGCGGCACTCAGCAGCGTCAGGATTGTCGTCGCAAAATTTTTCAAAAGAATTCTTAGGTTTGACTTGCTTTTGGTGGGAAGCTTCTGCTTGCAGTTCTTCAACTGCGTCCCACGCCGCCGCGCATTCCCCGGAAGTGGCGCCCTTGAGGTCACAGACGGTACGAGCGCTTTCTAGTTCTTCTTCAATTTTTTCTTGGATGTTGCCTGCGGGTGTTGTTGTCATAAAAATTGTTGGTAGGAAAGTGTAGGAGAATATGGTTGTCCCCGACCTATTTCTAGGTAATGTTAGCACGCGCCTTTGTTTAGTGAGCTTGTTCGGCTAACGGCACGTCCTTAACCCAAATAAAGATGTTGCCGGGTAAGGTTCGAGCGTCACCGCTCTCCCCTCCCCTAAGAACCGGACGTGAGGCTTTCGCACTCATCCGGCTCAAGCCTTATTTCAAGCTCGGAAAACTTGGGTTTTGAGTGTTCCTGATTATGGCACGTTTTGTGCAAGTGCCGAAGGTTTTCGATGTCGTCTCGTCCGCCTTGAGAAACAGGGATTATGTGATGGGTGTCTATTTCCTCTCCATTGAATAGAGGTTCGCCACAAGTTGGACATTTCCAGTTCTGGTTTTGAGCGATTTTGTAATTCCGAGAATTTTTAACCCAGTAGCTCTTACCGTATTTTTGGTGGCGATTATCCCAATACTCCTTTAGAGAGGAGTCATCCGGTGACGCTTCCCCCTTGACCTTTACATGGCGTTCAATGGGTGTGTATGCTATCGGGTAGAGGATTAAATATTTCTCTTTCCCTCGGCGGTCGCTAGTTGTTGTAGCGAATGTCCATGTATTGCCATTTATGGTCTTGAAGTAGCGTTTCCGAACCCATTTTGCGCTTTTCTGTGGGTGTCTACGCTTTGCCCATTGCCATAGGTATTGCCATACCCGGCATGAGATATATCCAAAGGTTTCCTTGCTAACTTGTCCTTTGTAATAGTTAGCAAAACCTCGAAGAATTGGATTGAGTTTTCTGATGACCCCCTCTTGTTCTACTCCGTTCATTGCCTTTATTTCTTTCCCGATTCGTTTACAAAAGTCTAAGACTTCTTCGATGGTTTGACTAGCAATTTGCCATTGTAATGGCGGTGGTTGTATCCAAGGAAATCAAAACCTTCATCCATTGACGTAATTAGCGTCTTTTCCTCGCTTAATTCGAGTCCTCTTTCTGATAACCATTGTTGAATCTGGATTTGGGCTTTTTCAAGACTTCCTTTGTCTTTGGCTGTGACAATAAAATCATCAGCATATCTGACCACGCCAAGTTTTGGGTTGGTGGATTTTATGTAATTTTCTAATCCATGCAATCCTATATTGGCAAGTAGGGGTGAAATAACCCCACCTTGTGGCGTACCCATCTCTGTTGGATTTAATTTTCCTTCAAAGAAGAATCCAGCTTTTAACCATCCTTGGATAAGACTTCTTTTGGGGAAGTTACTAATCTGGTTCAGGATAGATTCATGAGCAATGTTATCGAAAAATCCTCGAATGTCCGCTTCTAGTACCCATTTGTCATTACTTCCGTATCGTTTAGGCAGAACTCTATTGACGTTCTGTACAATGGCATCCTGACAACTTCTACCAGGTCTAAAGCCATAGGAATTTGGCTCAAACACGGCTTCCCATTCGGGTTCTAGTGAATTCTTAATTATTGCCTGTTCGATTCTGTCGCGCACGGTTGGGATTCCAAGCGGTCGTTTCTTTCCATTAGGTTTTGGTATCTCCACCCTTCTGGTTGGTTGGAGATTTCCCCCCTTCCAAGTATTTACCAGAGTCACCCTTTGCGCTGGGGTATTGATAATTTCTTTGTCAATTCCTGCCGTTGCTTTGCCTTTATTGGTCTGGGTGATACGCCGAACAGATAGTAATAAGTTTGCGTAGCTTCGTTGCATTAACTTCTGTAGACTCCTAAGAGTTTTGAAGTTACCAAGTTTTCGAGCACGAAAGATTCTTTGTCGTAGATTCCTAACAAGTTTGTTGACCTTTTGCCATTCAATATGGCTCCAGTCTTCTAGTTGTTTCTTCAGTCCGTTTGTTGACATTACTGCCCCCATCTAACTTGTCCTCAGATTTGGTTTCTTTGACATTTTGTCTTTTCGTATAAGACCCAGATGAAGTCTGCTATTCCTTTTGGTCAGAGGCAAATCTTGAACCTCTATCTAGTTCATTACAAACTAGCGTTTGCTTTTTCATCCATCCTCTACCCTCCAGAGATTTCGGTCTTCGTTGCCTTAGACTTACTAGAAGTTTTCGACCTCTTCTAGACTCTGTAGGGTTTACCTTGTTGTATCGTTTAGTTGTCTGTTCTTCCTTAGATGCTGTCTATTCTGCGGCGGGAATTGTATTCACACGATTTAATAACGATTAAATATTAAATCTACCCGCTTACCTTTTTGGTTAGAGCCTATCAGCCCTATTTGGCTCCCTTCGTTATGACGCAGTTTAAATGACAGTTCACGAGTGTTCATCATAGAAAAACTCCCTCTTGCTCCTTACCAGATTAGGCTTCCAGTAAGGGTTACTTCCGTGGTCTGCACTCCGCCTGTTTCATTACTTACTTGGGCGTGACCGAACTCTATAAGAGTCTTTTACGTGAGGGTAGAGGGTGTGAATCCCCTAGAGGAGTAGGCTCCTCAAACTAAACAACCTTTTCAAGTCGCGCTAACCGTTAACGACAGAGCAAGGGACTAGCTAAGCAGCCGCTTGGTGTCATAACTCAAAAAACGTAGACTTCTAAAGTATACGGCTGGTCAACTGTGGTTTAAGTCTTAGGCTCGAAGCGAGCGTGTCTTTAGACCTGGGTCGTTGACCTTATTAAGTAAGAAAGGTTTTCTTTTTGGATGTTAGTTTGGGTTGGATTTGCTGTTTCGGTCTGGCGACCCCAGCTAATAATAGCTTGAGATGCGCTGCTGTTGCAGCAGCCCAGAGAGAAACCATCCATAACTGCGAGCGCAGCAGCCGTCTCTACTTCCTGCTTTACTAGCCCGTAGGCGGATTCTAGTCCACAGGCATCAATGTAGGTCGAGCTGACCTTACTTTTGATGAAAACATTACACGAGGTTGGTGTGTCAAACTGTATTGAGCTTTATCTTTTAAGATTTAGCTGAATACGGCATTTAAGACCAAACAGATTAATGGGACACTCATGTTAACTTATGTTAACACAAGAACGGCAATCGATGGGGAATCGATCGCCCAAGAATACCGTCCCCCCAGTGGCCAGTTCCGGTTAGCCTAATGTATAGAGATAGTTTTATAGAGAAGTTTGCCTTATGTACACCCAAAACCAAATGCAATGGGTCAGCGCTTTATCAACCCGTCCCTCTTTGGAATCCGCCCTCAAAGAAGTTATAGAACAAGCCGATCGCGACCTAGAAGGCCCGGCTGATTTAGCGCTGATATTTATCTCGTCTGCCTTTGCCAGCGAGTATTCTCGGCTGATGCCTTTACTCCGAGAACTGCTGCCAGTGCCCGCGATCCTGGGCTGTGGCGGGGGAGGAGTCATCGGCACGAACCGGGGCGGCATCACCGAAGAAGTCGAGGGATCTCCCGCAGTCAGCCTCAGTCTGGCCCATTTGCCGGGAGTGAATGTCAGAACTTTTCACGTCGGTGCAGAAGAACTGCCCGACTTAGACAGTCCCCCGGATACTTGGGTGGATCTCTTGGGCGTGCCGGCCCAGGAAGAACCGCAGTTCATCATCTTGGCAGACCCCTTTTCCGCAAAAATTAACGATTTGCTGCAAGGGCTAGATTATGCCTATCCGGGCGCGGCAAAGGTAGGGGGGCTCGCCGGGGGGGACGGTGCGGGCAGGGGCGCGGCGCTGTTTTGCGACTATCAGCTTTACCGAGAAGGGACGGTTGGGGTAGCTTTGAGCGGCAATATAGTTTTGGAAACGATCGTCGCTCAAGGCTGCAGGCCGATCGGGCATCCTTATCGGGTGACGGAAGGAGAGCGGAATATTTTGCTCAAACTCGAAGAACAAACCGACGATACGGGCAGCGCGGGCATCGAGCGATCGCCCTTAGAGGCGTTGCGAGAGTTAGTTCAAACTTTGAGCGAAGAAGACCGAGAATTAGCTCAGCACTCGTTATTTGTAGGCTTAGTCAGCGATGAATTCAAGCTGACATTAGAGCCGGGAGATTTTTTAATCCGCAATCTGTTGGGAGTAGATCCGAAAGTGGGGGCAATTGCGATCGGCGATCGAGTCCGTCCCGGACAGCGCATCCAATTTCACCTGCGGGACGCGCGAACCTCCGCAGAAGACCTAGAAATGCTGCTCGATCGCTATCAGCGGGCCGCCGAGTACAGTGGTACCTCCAGCGCCGGCGCCTTGATGTTCTCTTGTCTGGGGCGCGGTGAAGGGCTTTACGGCGAATCGAACTTTGACTCCCGACTGTTCGGCCGATACCTCAAAAACATCCCGCTGAGCGGCTTTTTCTGCAACGGCGAAATCGGCCCAGTCGGCGGCAGCACATTTCTGCACGGCTACACCTCTGTATTCGGGATTTGCCGCCAAAATTCATAATTTGTGAACGGTTGGCTGTTGACTGTTGACTGTTGACTGATGACTGTTGACTGTTGACTGTTAACTGGGCTCTCCTGAGTTTATGGTGTAAAATGTACCTACTAATACATTTACCGTTATGAGCTTCCATCTAGACTATCTATTAGCCTTGCCTGGAGTCAGGGTTGAAACTTGTACTCAAGTTGAGGGAAAAATTTTCTTGGGACTGAGCATTTCATCAGAAGGAATTGTTTGTCATCATTGTAACAATCCTACCGAAAAACTGCATCAAAATCGACCAATTTTAGTAAGAGATTTGTCGGTTTTTGGTCGTCCTGTATATCTAAAAATCCCACGACGGCAGTTTTACTGTCCTTTTTGTCAACGGTATCCCACAGAAAAATTAGATTTTTTGGACGTTAAAAGACGGCATACTCAACGATATGAACAAGATATTTATGAGCGTGTCAAACAATCGAGCATGGAGCAAATTGGACGAGAAGAAGGACTGAGTTATGACGAAATAAAAGGAATATTTGAGCAGGTAAACACCCTCAAAAAAAAACCGAATTGGCAACGGGTTAAACGAATTGGTCTCGACGAGATAAGTATGCGCTCATGTCAAGGAAATTTTGTGACTGTTGTGAGTGACCTGGGCGAAGGTAATTTAATTGAGATGATTGATTCTCATCGCTGTGAAGAAATCATTGAAGTCCTTATAGAACAACCAATTGAAGTTCGTAAACAAGTTGAGGAAGTGAGTGTTGATATGTGGGGAGGATTCCCTAAAGTTATCAAAAAAGTATTCCCAAACGCCAAAGTTATTATTGATCGTTTTCATGTAATGAAAGTAGTTAACAAAGACGTAAATAAGTTACGTAGAGCAGCCGGAATAACAGACAGGCAAAGTAAAAATTTATTATTAAGTAATCGAGTAAATTTGAATCAAGAGCAGATTTATAAATTAGAATTAATACTAGAAAAATCCGAATGTTTGCGAATTGCGTATGAGATGAAAGAAAAATTTAGAGAAATATATGAGACTAATTTGACGGTCAAAGAAGGGCAGACAAAAATCAAAGAATGGCTAAATCATGCACAAGTATTTTTTAGAGAATCTGCATCAACAATTGAGAATCATTTTGAGGGTATTTGCAACTACTTTCTTCATCGCACCACAAGTGGAGTCATGTCAGGAATCAACAATCGGATTAAGTTGATAATGCGGCAAGGGTATGGTTTTTCTAATTTTAATAATTTTAGGAATCGCGTATTAGCTTGCTTTTCTGATTAGATAAACTTATAACCATAAGTTCAGGAGAGCCGTTAACTGTTGACTGTTGACTGTTGACTGTTGACTGTTGACTGTTAACTGTTGACTGATGACTGTTAACTGATGACTGTTAACTGTTGACTAATGACTAATGACTAATGACTAATGACTAATGACTGTTGAAAATCTAAAATCTAAAATCTAAAATCTAAAATCTAAAATCGCCTGATGACCAATAAATAGGGCTTGCTGAATATATCGGTCGCACTTGACGTGGCATGGGTTAAGAACTGGTGCGATGCAAGTCAGGTGCAAAAAAAACAGGTAAAATAGAGCAAAACCCGTGCATCACCATCTGCGAACGTGTACCGAAAAGCTGAGCTTGCTTCCCCCTCACCCTCCGACTTTGAACTCCCCTCATGTGGAAAGTTGTCAGCAGATAACCGTTGGGTAAAAATGGCCCAAATAATCCCGTGGTCTGAATTTGAATCAGAATATGCGGCCAACTTCCCCACAGAAAAGGGGGCCCCTGCTAAATCCTTTAGGATGGCATTGGGGGCATTAATTATTAAAGAAAAATTAGGAATTAGCTCCGAGTGAAACAGTAGAACAGATCCGTGAAAATCCCTATCTACAATACTTCATCGGTCAATCAAGCTACAGCAACGAACTCGCATTTGACCCATCCCTCTTAGTACACTTTCGGCAACGAATCAGTGCCAACCTAATTAATAAAGTGAACGAACGCCTGGTTGAAAAAATGCGAGAAATCACGCCTGTCAAACCCGAAAAAAAAAAGGATTCGGACGCCAAAAATGAGTCACCCAATCGCGGTAAACTAATCATAGATGCAACCTGCGCCCCAGCCGACATTAGTTATCCGACCGACTTAGGACTATTAAACAGAGCCAGAGTTCATACAGAAAAAATCATAGACATTCTGTATAAACAAATTAAAGAAAAAACCACTAAAAAACCAAGAACCTACCGTAACCTAGCCAGGAAAGACTACTTAGCAGTAGCCAAACAACGACGACCGACCAAAAACAAAAAAAGACAAGCAATTAAAAAACAACTTCAATATATCAAAAGAAACCAGGCTCATATTGAACAGCTAATTGATGCGGGTGCGAGCCTAGAAGGTCTGAATAAAAAACCATATAAAACCTTGCTAGTCCTCACAGAAGTCGCTCGCTTTCCAACAGTGGTTATTTGACAACGATAAACAGAGTATTGAGGATAGAATAGTAAGTTTAAGTCAACCCCATATTCGTCCCAACGTCGCGAGGAAAAGCCGGAAAAAGCGTAGAATTTGGAGCCAAACTATCAGCCAGTTGTTTTGAAGGATATGTATTTTTAGACCGGATGAGCTGGGATAACTTTAACGAATCAGGGGACTTAAAAGCACTCTTTAGAAGCTTATTATAGATTCACAGGATATTATCCCGAGTCCGTTCATGCCCATTGGTAACAAGTTAAGCTAAGAAAGGATTTGTCAATCAGCAATTATACTCAACATTTACTCGGATTTTGGGCATAAAACAGAGATTTGGGCGGTTGAGGAATCATGCCGAGGGTGATATTTATACCTACTTTCTCTCAAATCGTGAATTTTCCACTCCTAAAAAAGCAGTTTTTTGAGTAATATTACTGATTGACAAATGCAATTAAGTCTTAACTTGTCACCAATGGTTCATGCCGATCGCATTTACCGTACAAGAGAAAACCGAGCATGGTGTAAAGAAAGAGGCATTAGAATTAGTGGGCCACCTCTAGGAAGACCCCCAGCAAATGTGAGTAAAGCAAAAAAGAAGCAAGCTTTAGAAGATGAAAGAATTAGAAATGCAATAGAGGGAAAGTTTGGGGCTTGCGGAAAAGAAGATTCGGTCTCAATAGAGTTATGGCTAAACTTGATAATACCTCTGGTACGGTTATTGCAATTACTTTTTTGGTTATGAACCGATGCTACCTGGTGGCGCCGGGTTTTTTGTGTGTTTTTCTGTCTATTTGGAAAAAGAACACCTGTTTTTGGGTTGAAGATAATCCCCAATTATAATTGGGGGGACTTGATACCGAAAAAACTTATATATAACTCTGCTTGAATATATCGATCACTCCTGTTCTTAGTTTGCGATCGATTATTCAGCAAACCCTAATTAAACTAATTATTTAAAGGAGTTGCACGTCAATGACACAATTGTGCTTATAATATCTGGCTCGGTGCCCTCTCAAACCAGGGTTTTTCGCTAGTCTGGTGCTATTTGTAAGTTAGTTAAGCCCATAGCAGCTAGGATCGAGCTAACTCAAGGTTAAACTAAAGCTCGTCATGCGGCGTTGCCTCTCAAAACCCGGATTGAGTCTTATGGCGCATTACCGCTCCTCTGTATGTTTGTTCACCTGCATTGCCTGTCTGGGCGCTGCGTTCAGTCCAAGTGCCGACGGAGGGCACCAGGTACTCAATGCCTCTGCGCGTGCTGTTTCCCAAGAAATTGCTCAGGCGAACTCTCCCCCGGACGATCGCCAAGATTCCAAGCCTCCAAAACCGTCTCCAGCGCCCGATAAAAACAAATCTCAGCCGTCCAAAACGTCCAAATCTAATTCTAATATCCCGAAATCGGTATCCAATTTGCTCGTCATTTTGTCTCGTCAGCGGGGGTTCTTAATGTTGGGTTTGGCAGCAGTTGTCGTCACGGCAGCGGCAGTATTTATCATGCTCAAATTAGTTAGCAGTGACGAGTCAAATTATTCTAAGCGAAGACGGGGAAGATTTGATCGCCACAACCAAAGAAACTCTCAATTTACTAATCCCGATTCTCCTATAAACTCGCACGAAATTAGACCGCAAGAGAATTCTTCTGGAGGACAATCGCTGTCAGCCTTGCCCTACCCTTTTGGTTTGCCAAAAAACTACAGTATCGAGAGCAGCGATCAACCTTTACCGTTTATCCTGGAATCCGGGGAACCGGAATCCCAGAATGCAGCAGTCGAGGGCGATCGAATTAATTCCGACACCCCGCCCTTGGAAACTCAGAGCAATGGGTACAGCAACACAGGTTTCAACATTCCCGAAACAACTAATCAAACCGATTCCCTAGCGAAGAAGAAAGGTATTGCCCTTCCCGAAACGGATGGTAGACCTAAAGTTGATATTATTGAAGCACTGATTGAAGATTTGCAGCACCTAAATCCGGCTTTGAGGCGCAAAGCAATTTGGGAACTCGGCCAGCGGGGAGATTCCAGAGCAGTTGAGCCGTTGCTCGATTTGCTAGCAAATTCCGACTCGAGCCAGTACAGTTTAATTTTGGCAAGTCTCTCGGAAATTGGCATTCGCACTCTCAAACCCATGAATAATGCCTGGTCAATTTCGCTGCAAAATGAAAATCCCGAAGTGCGTAAAAATGCGATTCGCGACTTGACGCGGATTTACGAATTGGTGAATCAAATCAGTTACTTGTTGCACCGTGCGACAGACGATCCAGATCCAGAAGTTCAGGAAACTGCTCGCTGGGCCATCAATCAGTTGAACCGCCTCCGTCCGCGTTCTGGGATGGATTAATAAATTTAGCAATTTTTAAGTAAGCTGTTGTGCATTTAAATAGAATGTCAACAAACAATTCGCCGTCTTGTGGGGAGTAGGGGTTGGGCCAAAAAGCCCGCCCTGAATATGCAATTTAAATGCGTGACAGCTTATAGCCTTTCTCAGTAACATGAGGTGTTCTTGGGCAAACAGGCCAAACAGGCCAAACAGGCCATTGGAATAGTACCTTACTTTCCTGAGAACAGGTATATAGCGGTTCTCAAGCGTGGTGAGGTATGCCCACGGAGGCCACGGAGGCCACGGAGGCCACGGAGGCCACGGAGGCCACGGAGGCCACGGAGGCCTATGCCCATGAGTACCTCATATGAGAACTCGAAAGGCTATAATTTTATATTTTAGATTTTAGAGGGGAGAATTTATAAGATAGATTGTGTTAGAATCAGTGCCTGATGGCTAATGATTAATGACTAATGACTAATGACTCTTTGAAACTATTGTTCCTGTCAACTTCAGTCGGTCAACTCGGTTCTGGCTTGGGCGGCGGAGTAGAACTTACAGTCCTTAACATCGCTAAAGAATTACAGAGTCGCGGTCATAAAATAGCAGTTGTAGCGCCGAGAGGTTCAGTTTTAGAATCAATTTGTGTAATCGAAATAACGGGTGATTTGCAAGTAACGGCCCAAACACAAGATTACAATGCTCCTATTGTGATGCCCGCAGATTCTGTGCTGGCGAATATGTGGGAATATGCTCGCCAAGTTCAGGATGAATGGGATGTCATTGTTAATTTTGCCTACGATTGGCTGCCGTTTTATTTGACACCATTTTTTAGGACTCCGATCGCCCATTTTATCAGCATGGGATCCCTTTCCGCAGCCCTCGATCGCATTGCCGCACAAACCGCCGTCCAGTTTCCTGGTACGATCGGAGTTCACACCGCTTCTCAAGCCAAAACATTCGCCTTTGGCAAGGAGTGTCGGTTGTTGGGAAGCGGCATAGATTTATCGCTGTACGAATTTTGCAGCCAACCGGAACCCAAATTAGCTTGGCTTGGTCGCATCGCCCCGGAAAAAGCCTTAGAAGATGCAGTAGCAGCAGCGAAAATTACAGGCATTCCCCTAAAAATTATGGGCAAAATGCAAGATGAGGATTATTGGCAAAAAATTTGTGCAGATTACCCGGATGCTCCCGTAGAATATTTAGGGTTTCTGACCACAACCCAACTGCAAGAGCAAGTCCGTCAGTGCCAAGCATTGTTGATGACACCACGTTGGGTGGAAGCTTTCGGAAATGTCGCGATCGAGGGTTTAGCGTGCGGTGTGCCTGTGATTGCTTACGAGCGCGGGGGGCCGGCGGAAATTGTTAGAGAGGGACTGACGGGCTTTTTAGTGGAGCCTGATAGTGTAAATGGCTTGGTAGGTGCGATCGCCCGCTTAGACCAAATTGACCGCAGCGCTTGCCGGCGACAAGCAGAGGTAGAATACTCTTTAGGAGCTTTGGGCGATCGTTGTGAACACTGGTTCAAATCTATTCTAAAGTTGAGTTAAATAAACTCTTAATAGACCACAAAAAAGCAAACAGAAAAAACTATGGCAACCGAACGTTTAGTGCTTTTATCCAGTAGAGAAATCGAAAAAATGCGTCAAGCAGGTCGCTTAGCTGCCGAACTTCTGCTGCATCTCGAACCGATGGTAAAACCCGGTGTCAGCACTCTAGAAATTAACGATGAAGCCGAACGCTGGACTTTGGCACACGGAGCCAAAAGCGCTCCGCTAGGCTATAAAGGATTTCCCAAATCTCTGTGTGCAAGCGTCAATGAAGTAGTCTGTCACGGCATCCCCAATGCGAAACAAATTCTTAAAGAAGGTGACATTATTAATATTGATGTAACGCCTTTAGTTGATGGTTATCATGGCGATACTTCCAAGACTTTTTTTGTGGGCAAACCTTCCCCGGTAGCGAAAAAGTTAGTTGAAGTAACCGAGGAATGTTTAAGAAGAGGAATTGCAGAAGTTAAACCGGGAGCTCGTACCGGTGACATCGGTGCAGCGATTCAAGAATATGCTGAAGCACAGGGTTTTTCGGTAGTGCGAAATTTTGCGGGACACGGCGTTCACCGCGTTTTTCACACCGAACCGGAAATTTTGCACTACGGTAAGCGGGGCACGGGGAAGAAGCTCAGACAAGGCATGGTTTTTACGATCGAGCCGATGATTAATGAGGGTACTTGGGAAGTGGAAATTTTGGGCGACGGTTGGACGGCTATCACGCAGGATCGAAAGCTTTCGGCTCAATTCGAGCACACTCTGGCTGTGACTGATTCTGGGGTGGAAATTCTGACTTTGCCTTAGCAATCATTAACAAACAATCTGAAAAACTCACCCCTAAATCAATAATCAACCATATCCCGTAGGGGCGGGTTTCACCGACAATATCTAACGATTATCAACAATCTAGATAAACCCGCCCCGCCACAACCGATAACCTACATCAACCTGAAATTTGCATCGAATCCGAAAAGGTAGGTTTGTATTTATGGATGGGTGGGGGCGGGTTTTCGAGATGGTCTGTTTCAGTCAGAAATTGTCGGAAAATCCCCCCTACAGAATTACGCTCGATTCACCGAATCCGAAAAGGTAGGTTTGTATTTATGGGTGGGTGGGGGCGGGTTTTCGAGATGGTCTGTTTCAGTCAGAAATTGTCTGTAAAACCCGCCCCTTGTATCTTAAAAGAGTCAGTCAGGCGATCGAGCAGTCAGTCAGGCGATCGAGCAGTCAGTCAGGCGATCGAGCAGTCAGTCAGGCGATCGAGCAGTCAGTCAGGCGATCG